>CAMEYT010000001.1 GCA_945947685.1 uncultured Bacillota bacterium
AGTCCCAGCTTCTTTGACAAAGAATCTTGCAGAACTTGGTTTGGAAGCTCCGAGACTTATAAAAGAACTTTCTTCTGTTTATGAACTTAATAAGGATTATTCAGGTCATATCTCTAATGTCCACGATGAATCAATAAACGCTCGTCAAATCCTTGTTCAAATTAATGCGGATAAAGATTTTAATATTGATCGATTTGTTGAAGAATTAAAGAGTTCTGTTGTTTTGAACAAACAAAATCATAAAATATAACACCTAATTACTAATATATAATAAAATTAATCTTTTATTTTGTAAATTTTAACTCAGAGCTTGGGTTAAAATCTTGATAATAAGTGAGTGAGTGAGAAGGAAAACCTTAAAACCTCCACTCACTCGCTCACAAGTATTAAATTTTGGAGGTCAATTATGGCAGTTTATAAGCCGAATTATTGCTACCCTTATCTTGAAGGGGTAGATGCTCGATTAATTGGTAAAAATCCTTTTTATTTTAAGTGTTTGGTTGATACTTCTAACAGACAAATAACAGGATTCCAATTAACTCTTTATGATAATGATAATAACGAAGTTTTTAAGGGGGCGAAAATTAGTCCTCTTAGTGAACTTCCTAGATATAATACTAGTAGTTCTGTTTCAAGTATAAATTCAGGATTAAATGGTTCTGAATTACAAATACCCGCTTTCCAACCGAAATATAATAAAAATAATTTAGGGACTGGACTTTATGCAAGTTATAATGCGATTTATTATATAGGTGATTATAATGTAAAAGCCATAGGAGAGATGAGTGATGAAACTGTAGATGGGTATGAACTTAGAAATGGAGATTTTTATGTTCAAAAAACGGGGAATGTTTGTTCTTTATATCGGTACGATAAGTCTCAGACAGAACAACTCCCTATACAAGTTTCGGTAGGGCAATTTTTTAATGTAGAGTACGGTTCAGTTGTGAATAATATTACCAATGCGAATAAGAATTTTAGAATAACACAAACAACGAATAATGGTACGGAATTTACAATCGAAGAATTCTTTGGGAGTTTGTTTAGGGCTTTTGGAGAGGGAGACAAAACCGAACCTACAACGGAAGTAAAAATTTTTAATAATCGAACTGTTTATAAATGGCAAATTACTTTGTTTCAAGGTTCTAAGGGGGTAACAATAACAAATGATGCCCCTAAGAAAATTGACTATACAAATCTTTCAAACGATGAGTTTGATATGGTATTACAAAATGCTACAATCTTGGGAACAACGTCTTCAAGATTACAAATTCCGAAAACAGAAGAGATTATTTTAAATAAGTATGTAGAGTTATATAACAGCAACACGAAACAAGCAATTGCAGGAAGTTATCGAAAATCTATAAGTTCTTATGATGAGACTTATGGACATATTTATCCTGAAAAAGATGCTTTTACGCCAGACTTAATAGAGAACAGTGATAGCTGCTTTATTTATAAATATTCTAATAATCCTGATAGTATATTAGCTGCTGATACCGTAGCTGTTGCTACAAGGGAGAATGTTGTTTTGGAAGGAGACCAGGCAATAAAAGCAGGGACTGTTATTGATGGTTATGTGTTACAAGATGGAGATTATGTGTTAGTTAAAAGTCAAACCACAGCGTCCCAAAATGGGATTTATATAATTGATAAAGCAGCGGAACCTTCAAGAGGTCAATATAATTCTTGGGGGGACTTTATTGGTAAAGTAGTTTTTGTAAAAAATGGAAACAGCAATGGCAAAAAAAACTTTATTTCTCAAGCTCGAGCGGGGGGCACAATAGATGCCACTAACTTAATTTTTAATCAAGAACAACCTTTGATTTTATATCCTGGGGAAATAGGACTTACAGTTAGTGTAATGAGTGAAGGAATACCTTCTGAATTAACAATTGATAATTACTCTATAATGAACAATGATACGTGTTATTGTTCTTCCCAACAGAAAGTGTATGTGGCTTCAGTAACTGGAGGGGTTGTAAATTGGGAATCACCTGGGCCAGTGATTGCAGATGATACAAAAATAAGCGTAAGTTATGGAGCAATTAATGGGGGAAAAGTTTTTAAGAAATCTGGGACAATAGTTTCTCAAGATTTTTCTTCTCAACGTGCTACTCTTTATAAAAACACGACAGAAAAGACTTTTATAACGCCATTTCTTGGACTAGAACCAGGGCAGAAAATATTTTTAGATAATTCGTTTATTCGTCTGAAACAAGATGATTCTCTTACGAATGTTTTAAGCATTAATACGATAAACACAGATAATTGGAGTATAACTCATGTTACTCTTAAAGTTCCTTTTAATAGTGAAGCAAAAATCAAGTATAATTTAAAAAGCTTTTTTAAGACTAGTGACCAAAACAATTTCACTTTGGTTAGTGCTCCTCAGGCTCGATATAGTATTCAAAATACGAAAGAGACAGCTTTTCCTTTTGGTCAATTTATTTCTATAAAAGGAACCGATATTCAGGTCCCTATATATTCTCAAGGAAACATTAATACAAGATTTGTTGTTTGTACAGGAACTTATCAACAACCTCAGTTTTTAAATTGGACAAACTATCGATGGCTTTTATTAGATTCTTATGGAAACATTTTACAAGATTCTGGATATAGATATGATGGTACTACACAAATTGCTTTTTATGGTTTAGAATTAAACCGATATTATTATATGGTTTTAATGATGACAGATGAAATGGGAAATGTGCTTTCTACAGGATTTAGAGGGCTTGTGCGTTACGAATCTATCGATTTAGGAATAAACTTTACAGCAACTTATAATTGTAATAAACAAGCTACAGAGCTTTATTACTCAGAGAATGGTATCGTTCAACCAGGAATTTTAACAGGCCAACAAACACTAACTTCTTCCGAAGTTCAATATACTTATACGTTTAATACTGAAGATACAAGTTTATCAGAAACAAACCTAAACAACGGCCAGATGTATATACTTGGCAAACAAGGAAATTCTCTTACTTGGAAGCCAGGAGGAACCCCTGGGGAAGATGCTCAAAGCGAAGGAATTGTTTATGGAGACTATGGTTTGAAAAATTCTTTAGATAAATATGAGTATTCTTCTTTGTATTGTGCAGACAACGGGCAAATGAAACTTTGGTCTTCTCATTATTTAGACGGAAACTTTAATGGTAATATTATTCATTATGAGATAGATATGAAAAATGTGGATGATGAAACGTTTGGGGATAGTAATTTTATATGTCAATTCGAAATAATGCCTGTTGCAAATGTTTTTAACAGTGAAGGCCAAATAGAAGGTACTACGAATAATGGAGTCTCAGATACAAGTTTTATTGATAATTTAAATTCAAACCGAAACAAAATTCGTTTTAGAGCGTGGATAAAAATTGGAGGAAATGAAGAAAAAATTTATCCTATTACAGTAAAAATACCTGCTTCAACTAACGGAAGTGTTTATACTGAATATTTTCAACCTGTAGATGAAAATAATACTAAAACTGTCTTGTTTTCAATCCCAGAAGATTTATCTAAATTTACTTACAAATTTATTAATCCTGTATATTTAGATCAATATGGAAATCTAACCGTAACAGGAGAAATAGGAAAAGAATTTATTAATACTAAAAACGCCTTGTATAAAAGTGGCGAAGAAATTATTATAGATAAAGATTGCTTAAATGAGCTCGGTTTATTTAAAGACGGAGAAAAACAAAATACCAATATAGGTGTCAACAATTTATGTTTAAGTAATGAACCAGAGCCTTCGGGGGAAAACTTATCTTATTGGACAGATAATCAATTGGCGTTTGTAGATAGTAATTTTAATAATGAAAGTAGAGCAGTATTGAACACTGTAACTCTGAATGCATGGACGGATGAAGGAAAGCGCTGGGATGATGGAAATGGCGGTAATTATATTCCTACTGAAGCAAAAACTCATAACGGATTTAATACAAAAATTCTTAAAATTGATTTCCAAACTTTAGGAAATTTTGACACTCTTAGAAATTTAGCTTTGGATGACCAAAAAGAAATTATTTTTACCGAGGGAGTTGATGATTCTGTAGGGTATTATATTGGTTCTGTAAAAGGTATGGGCCCTTGTATAAAATTTAAAGCGTATTTTGATACCCCGCCTACGGAAGAGGCTAAGCAATATGAAGTTGGAAAAGAAAAAACAGTTTCTGGAGGGGGTATAGATAATGAGTAATCAGAGAGGAATAAAAATTCAATTAAGTGGGTTTCATAATGATAATACTTTTGGTTTAAAAGATACTCAACAAGAACCTACTTTATATTCAGCAAAAATATTAGATTCAAAGCAAAATATTGGTTTTATTGACATAATTCCCCAAGAAGAAGAAACTGTATCAACGTTTGAGGATATGGGAAAAAGAACCTATAACAGTATTTTTGAAGAGAATAAACAATTCATCTCTTTGCATTATGCAAATTCAGCACAGTTTCAATTGGTTCCTCCTATGGGGTTAAGTCCTTTGTCAGGCTCGGGCATAAGAACTTATTCTTATTACAGGAGAGAAGTTATCCCAAATGAAGAAGGAACTGGCTTTAGTTGGATAGGAGAATGGGAACCTGTTATAATTGGTTCAAATCAAACCTTTGTTTTAGATTATAACATAGCAAATAATAGGTATTATCAATATATAATATATCCTACTATTGTTTTAGATCAAGCTACAGGAGGAACGCAAGATAGAGTATCTCGTTTGGCGGCTCCTGGTGATAAACCAGAGGCAGATAGGACCAAAGTCCCTTCAGTATCAACAAAATGGGATTGGTGGATTTTGGACGAGCTAATTCCTGTAGAAAATCCCGTAGATACTCCTACTGTCCAAAAAACGTACAAAGTACAAGAGACAGGCATTTGGATGTTTAAGTTTAATCTTGAAGGTGGGGAACAAACACAGAATTTTAGTAAAAATGAGTTCCTTACTTTAGGTCAATTCCCAAAGTTTTCCACAGGAGCTAAAAATTATCTTTCGGGTTCTTTGTCCTGCCTAATTGGTTCCGTTATTGAGCCCCCAAGATTTATTCAAACACAATCAGAAGATTTGTCTTATTTTAAGGGAGGGTATACAGAAAAACCTCTTTTTGGAACTCCTTTGTCCTCTAATAGGGCAGAAGATATGTTGGAAAAATGGAGAGAAATTTGTTATTCGGGAAATCCAAAGCTTTTGCGAGATATAAAAGGACAAAAAAGAATTGTTCAAATAGTTTCTAATAATAATTCTACTATGACGAATGTTCAAGGGCAGCCTGATGTGATTAGTTTTACTTGGACAGAAGTAGAAAGTTTAAAAGGAGTTATTATTACAGATTAAAGCGGGAACAACAATAAAAAATAAAAAAAATAAAAAATAAGATGACACAAATAGTTGACTTTTTGTCTTTTTTGTGTCATCTTATAGGAGAAAGGAAAAATGAATAAAACGATTGAAAATTTATCTTCGGCTATTAGAGAAATTGCCGCTCAAGAAGCAGAAAAACACACTGACATAGTAATAGGCGAAATAGCTGAGAAAAATTCAGACGGAACTTATGATGTATTCATTGTTCCTGATTTTGTAACACCTGTTACTAATATACCAAACTCTTCGATTTATGATTTTAATATTGGAGAGGGTTGTTATGTCCGAAAATATAATAATCAGTTGCAAAGTAGTGCGATTGTGGATAAAATAGGATTTTCTCAACCAAGATTTGGGACAGGTGGAGAAGGTTCGAGTTCTGTTTCTGGAAGTTTAGTTGTGGGAAAAACTTCTGAATTGCAAAACGACGGTTCAGATGGAGTTCATCCTTTTATAGATACTTCGGCTCTTCTTCAGACGAATCCTGCGTACGAGCCTAGCACAGCAGAGGATAAAATTTTTTCTGCCAAAGCTGTGTCAGCTGGTTTTACTTTTCTTATAGGACAAGTGACTGAGGCTCTAGATATGACAGTTGCGGTTGATGGAAAACAAGATTTTACTGATAGCCAAAAAGCAACAGCCAGAACAAACATCGGAGCAGCTTCTCAAGGGGACATAGAGGGAATAAACAGTAATATTGCAAACTGTGTTCAGGTAACTCCTCAAACATTTACAGAAGATCAAAAAACACAAGCAAGAACGAATATAGGGGCTTTATCAAGTGCAGATTTTACTGTGTGGTCGCAAAGAACAGCAACCGAAGAAGATTTAAATGTGCTTGCAAATGTTGAAAACGGTAAGGCGTATATATCGAGATACGACACAAATACTGCAAACACACCCGAAGCAAACACGCAAGGCAATGTTATAAGTTTTCGTAATTCAGAAGGAGAACTTACGCAAATTGCTATGGAGGTGCAATCGGGTAAGGTTTATTATCGTGCGTCTGCAACGGAAGTAGGTTTCGGCACTTGGAAAGAGGTTGGCGGTGCGCAAATTGCGATTTATGCCGCACAATCGGCAGAGGCAGAAAAAGCCATTGGGTATTCCCGCGGCGGTGAAATTGATGTTGAATTAAAGAAAATCAAAATGCGACTTGCAGCACTCGAAGGAGGTAACTAACATTATGAATATTGAAAAAGCAAGAATCTACGGCGTAGATAAAGTCGGTTCGTCAGACCCGAACGCACTTGTTAGAACAGACGACGCTGTGGGACTTTCTTACACAGTCGGCACAACAGATATTACGAGCGATTTTGACCGTTGCTTTCCGTGGAGCGATATGCAAGAAGTAACGGACGCGTCGGGCAATGTTTTTATTAAAATACCGAAGTTTTATTCCAAAATTACGAAAAATGCCGATGGTACATACAAACACCAAATATCGGGAATTCGATACGAAGGGTTTTTGACGTTGTTTGTTGACGGAGTCGGAAACGAACTTGATTACATCCTCGTGGGTAAATATGAAGGTAGTGGGTCGGCAGCGCGTGTGTATTCAAAGTCAGACGCTACCGTACTTGTACAACTTAGTTGCGACGCCTTCCGCACGGGTTGCAAAGCGAACGGCGCAGGCTATCAGCAATACGACTTCTTGATTGACCTTATCATTAAAGAATTGTGGCTCGTCGAAATGAAAACGACGGACTCGCAATCGATTATGTATGGTTATGCAAACGATAATTCGGCTACGATCGCCACGGGTAGAACCGATAATGTAAAAACCCCGTCGGGGTCGGACACCAGCAACACCGATGGTAAGCACGCAATGAAGTATCGCGGTATTGAAAATTTGTGGGGTAATACTCTCACTTGGTGTGACGGTATATCTTTTTCGTCCGAAAAAGTTTACGTTTGTACCGACGCCCCGTCTTACTCCGCGCGTACAACCGCTTCCCCGTATGTTTATCAAGGCAACCGCACGATGAGTAAGGGCTACATTAAAAAGGTCGAACCGCTCGGACATAACCCACTTATACAATACATAACAGAAGTCGGCGGGAATGCCACCATCTACTACGCGGATTACGGAGAATCAACCACCAACGGCTCCGTCCTTGCGGTTGGCGGGGATTGGTTGGACTTGGGACAAGCTGGATTGTGGTACTGGCGCGGTTCTTACTCACCGTCGGTCGCGTCACATTTTTTTGGGGGACGTCTTTGCTATAAACCTCTTTTGTAGAGGAATTGTCAAGGGGTAGGTATTCCCCTTGACGTATGCTTTATAGCGGTAAAACCAAAGTGTCTTACTCGCACTCCCCGACGTGAACGTCGGTAGCTCTGTCCTTGTCGTTAGGTATCGCACATAAACGTGTGCGAATTTTACAAAGAAAAAAAATAGCAAGTAATTACAGCAAACAAAACGGAGGTAATTTTAAAAATGGTAAACACGACAAAAAAAGTATTCAGCAAAGAAAAGTGGCTCGAAACGGCGAACGCGGATAAAAACAACGGCATTTTAACACAGCGTGAAATTGACGACGCACTCGAAATTTGGGTCAACGATATTAATGGGAAATCGAAAGACGAAATTGCTGACGATAACGCCGCGTCGTTTCGTGATGAGTGGTTTGTGGAGGCGTAAAATAAATGTTTGAGCAACGATTTTAACCGCGTTCTATTGATACAACTTTTATTTTGGCTTTAAGATATAAAAACTATGCAGTTGTTGTTACTAATCACAACGATAACAATAATTCATATAAACCTTGTTCGGCAAGTCTGTCTTCAAGAACAACCACAGGTATGACAGTAGGACAATATAAACTTTCTACTTCAAATTGGTGGACAGGCTTTAATTATATTGCTATTGGTTGGTAAAAAGTAAAAAAAAGAAAAATAAGGAGGACAAAAATGTCCATTTCTCAAAAATATCAAACAGCAAGTGGAGATTCTGTAGTGTTATCTACATCCTCCTCGGATATATATTTAAGTAGTGCTATTAGTATTCCATATTATAAGTCTTTGTTTAGGCAACAAAACATAAAACCTCGTTTTAGAGTTTTTGTTCTTAACCCTGATGAGACAATCCGCTATCCTTTGCCAAATGAAAGAATTCAAGAAGGGGGTAGTTATTCAGAGAATTACCAAGATGGGCAAAGACGTACTATGAGTTTAACTCTTTTCAATGAAGACGGAAAATTTACTCCTTCAATAAACAGCTTGTGGATTGATTCTAAGTTTAGTTTAGAGTTAGGGATAGAAATGCCTAATGGTCAAATAGTCTGGAATAAAAAGGGAATTTATGTTATAAGTAATTCTTCTACCACACATTCTTCTGATGATAAAACAGTCCCTTTGAGTTTAGGCGACAAATTTAATGCCTTAACTGGGAAGTTAGGAACACTAGAAACTACTTATGAAATCCCTATAGGGAGTGATATAGAAGAAGTTATAAAGGGTTTGTTAAATATGGATAAGGGAAACGGATATGTTTTAGACCCTAAACCTATTATTTACCATTCTTCTTTTAAAGGTAAAAAAACACAAACAAAGATCTCAAAGTCAGCTGGCTCTACTGTGGGTGAAATTATTTTAGAATTGGGAACGCAACTCTCTGCAGAGGTTTTTTATAATGTAGAGGGAAATTTGGTGGTAACACCTACTCAGGAGACAAGCAGTGATATTGATAAACCAGTTCTTTATGATTTCAAAGCAACACTAGGAGATATGCAAAGTGTTAATTTTGATTTTAATATGTCAGAAGTAATAAATCGAGTAATTGTTACAGGAACTACACAAAATGGAGCCGTTCATCATGCAATAGCTGTAAACGATGATACGAGTTCTCCTTTATGTTATCAGCGAATTGGGTACCGCACAGGAAGTCCAATAAATGATAGTAACATAACTTCCGATTTACTGGCACAGGAAAGAGCGAAGTATGAGCTGCGTAAGCAGTTAATTTTAAAATCTTCTGTTAATTTACCAGTGACTTTTAATCCTTTGCTTTTGGTTAATAATTTGGTAACAATTACAGATGAATTCTATGGTTTACAGGAACAAAAGTTTTTAATTCAATCAATTTCTTGTAATCTAGGATATGAAGGAATGATGAGTATTTCTGTTAGCAATTTACAAAATCTTCCTTTCTTAAGTGTATAACGATAATAAAAATAAATAAAAAAGAAGGATACAAAAATGGCTTTTAATGAAAATGGTACAATACCGAATAATACGCCTGCCCAAAGCTTTCGGCAATCTGTAGAAAATAAAAATCTTTTAGCTGAAAAAGGAAGTATTTATGTAGGAACGGGAAATGCTAATACTAATGATGGCTCAGCCATAACAGCTGCTCTCGCTGCGGGAGAGACTAATACTGTTTTACAAGTTGGAGAAGGAAAAACTCTTAAATATGGTAAAGTTACTTTGGATAATATTGATCAAAATAATTTCACTTCTCCAAAAGCAGATAAAATAAAGGTTCAAGATAACTATTGTTCTGTTGTCCAAATGACTCAAGCTGCTTATAACACGGCTGTAAAAGATCCTAATACTCTTTATATAATTATTGGGTAAAAAGGTAGGAGGCAAAATGGGTTTTAAAAAAGGTAATCAAAATATAGATAGTGTTTTTTATGGCACAGACTATGTAGAAAGAATGTACTTGGGAGGGGAACAATTTTTCCAAGCCAGTTACTTAGATTTTTATAAGACAAATTTCTTTTCTATTGGTTTGGGACAAGAAAAAAGACAAATTGATAACCCAATGGGTGATGGAGCGATTTCTTATATAAAAACAGAATGGAGTTCTCAATATGGTTATCAATTAGAAGTAAAGCAAGATAAAACAGGGCGTCATACGAATTATACAGATGATGTTTTTAAAGAAAAATTTTCTTTTATGTTGCCAGAAGGGAAGTATTTACTCAAAGTGACTATAAAAAATATTCCTTCCTCGGAGTCGAAAGGGACACTTGGCTGCGACCTTTTTAAAAAAGAGGACAATACATCTCTCCTTACAAATCCAGTTTTTTATAATGGGACGGCGGGAGGATTCTCTGTTTTAGAAGATACCGAAGTTTATTTAGGTATGTATATTAACGACCTAAACCCTGAAAAAACTTCTATATTCTCTTTGGAATTGTCTCCTGCAGAAGTAGCGAATGAAAAATTTACGGAGAAAACTTCTCTTATGGTCAGAGGAAGAAAAAAGGAGATATATAACTCTGGTGCCTCTTCTATTAATATAACAATTCCTGAAACGGCTTTTTATGAAGGAGTATCATATCCTGTTGAATATATAGATTCTGATGCTTTTAATTATGAAGTAACCGAGAATGGAAAAACAGTAAGTCAACCTTTGACAAAGATTTCAACAATAACTGTAGAAGGAGACAAGATGATTGGGTTTGGAAACAGAGCTTTCAAAAATTGCTCAAGTTGTACGAGTTTCTCTTGTACTTCAAGAGTTTTCCAAGGAGGTTTGTTTGCAAATAATGCCGCTTTTGAGGGATGCGGAGCTTTGGAAGACTTAACCTTGTCTATTGTTAAGAATATTAATGGATTAAAAGAAAGCAAAACCCTTGGTTTGATTAATATGGGGGGCCGAAATACTTATTCTTTTGATGACAGCTTTGCTGGTAATACTTCTGTTCATATCATTCATTGGAAAAACGAAGACTCTTCTTCTGGAGCTGAAAAACCTTTTACAGCTAATTTTGGGGTAGGAAGTTTTGAAGGTTGTAAAAATCTTGAAACAATTGTTTCTAATGATCATAATCTAGGAAGCCTCGATGAAGAAGCTGTCTTTAATGTAGGTTCAGCTGCTTTTGCAGGCTGTACTTCTTTAATTATGGCAGGAACAGGCTTTGGGTCAAATACAGGGCCTTTGTATTCCTCCATCGGTTCTCAGGCATTTAGTGGATGTACAGGGTTGACGAGTTTAGATTTTACTGTTTCTGGTATTAGAGAAGGAGCCGAAACGATAATAGGTTCACAAGCGTTTGAAAATTGTACGGGAATTACGAGCATTAATTTACCTAACACTGTTACCTCCATCGGTTCTCAGGCATTTAGTGGATGTAGTAGCCTAGAAAGTATAAACATTCCTTTTATTGGAGAAAGTGCTACAAGTACAAACAATAAATTTAGTTATATCTTTGGAACGGTTCCAACAAGTCTTACCACAGTTGGCTTTTCTAAAGGAAATAATATTACAGAGATACCTGATTCTGCGTTTCGGAATTGTTCCAATATTACAAGTATAAATGGTAATGATACGGAAAATATAGTTAGTATTGGTAACTATGGATATGCAGGAACAGGCATAACAAGTATAAAAATCTCGTCTACATTGGCCTCCATCGGTTCTCAGGCATTTAGTGGATGTACAGGGTTGACGAGTGCAAGATTTGAAAAAATCGACGACAACAAATATGTTTATAGGGTAATAGGGTTGAGTGCTTTTGAAGGTTGTAGTAATTTAACAGGAGTGGAAGTCCCAGGTGGTTTTTCTACTACTGAAAATGATCCTATTCCTTGGCTTTCCTTGGAAGCATCAGAAAGTTGGGAGCTAAACGATTTTGCGAATGAAACATCCAATCCTCTTTATTATGCAAAAAATTTAAAAACGCAAAACGTTGTTAACAACCCATCTTCTTCATCAGAAGACTATGTTAAAGCGAATTATTTTAAAAATTTCTCTTCATCGTCTATAAAATCTTTTGGTTATATAGGGGTTACAGGGATTCAGTTAAAAATAAATTCAGTTGCGCAAATAGGAACTAAAGCTTTTTGGGGTTCATCTTTTGACGAACTGCACTTAAGCTTTGTTGGTGTTCAAGATGAGACAGGGACACTTATTTCTAAGGCTCAAATTTTTTCTAATGCTTTCCAAGATACTACTGTTACAAATTCGGTTGATTTGGATACAAATGTTTTTATTCTTTTTTATAAAGACGCTTTTAAGAATTTTAACATTTCTGCTACTAAGAAATATTTTAAATTTATACCAGGAGAAAGGCATTGGGGGTCTCTTTGTTATTTTTGGAACGAAGACGCTAATCCCATAAGGCAGAATGGGGTAACCCTTGCTGAGCCAGATGGTTGGCAGGTGGAAGGGGTTTCTGCGGTAACAAGCGCGTGGATAGACACTTCAGAGCAGGCTCAAGCGATTTCTCAAGGTATAGACCTCAATAAGTGGGGGTATCAATATTGCAATAATTTATCTATATCGAGTTTAGATGTCCAAGGAGATGGAACTTGGGAAGTTCCTCGCGGTTTCTGCTACGGGTGTTCTAAAATAACTTTTCTTCCTGGTAGTAGTTTTGATGATAGTGGGATTTCTGTTGTGCATGATTATGGTTTTTATAACTGTAATGGGCTTATTAATACTTCACTTATAACCAAACGAGCAGTGTCTTTTGGGAAACAAAGTTTTTATAACACTAGCATTTATAGCATTTCAATAATGAATAGTAGTGGGGATATGACTATCGGAGAAAATGCTTTTGCTGACTGTCAAAAATTAATTTCGGTACGAATTGGCAGAACTTATAACCTCTCTATAGAAGCAGGAATTTTTGAAAACTGTAATAACCTTGAGTCTATAGAAATTCCTTCATTCGGGTCAAATGCTATTCCAGGTAAACAAAGATGGAAAGGCAGTATTTTTTATTTATTTAATTCATACCCTTCGTCTTATGGTTTTGTCCCAGACCAAGGTGCTTATTCTTGCGTCTTCGGTGAAAAATATAATTTGTTTTTACCTCATTCTTTAAAAGAATTTGTAAGTACCTCCGCAAGAAATTATAATCAAGACTATACAATTATAGGTTATAATTTTTATAATAATAACGATGGAAGTACTCCAGCTTTGTTATTCCAGTCAGGGCAGGGAAAAACAACCGTATACAACTCTGCTGCATCTTTTTCTGAAGAGGCTTTTAAGAATAATAATGGAGATATTACAGTAAATTAAATTTTTTTATAAAATTTGTATATTAAACAAGGAGAACTAAAAAAATGCAAAAAATAAAAATAAAGAAAATGAAACCAGATGCCTTACTGCCTGTTCGTTCTTCAAAACAGGCAGCAGGCTGGGATTTATATAATAACGATGAACAAGACACGTTAGTTTGCCCAGGAGAAACCAAATTTATTCACACGGGGATAGCCATTGAAGGCGTTGAAGGTTATTTTGGAGCTATTGTTGCTCGTAGTGGATTATCTACAAAAAATGGCTTAGCCCCTGCGAATAAAATAGGGGTAATTGATTCAGATTATAGAGGGGAAATTATGGTAGCTCTTCATAATCATTCTAATTCTCCTTATGTGACTAAACCAGGAGAAAGAATAGCTCAATTAATTTTTATCCCTTATCTAGCAATTGAGTTGGTTGAAACAGAGAATTTAAGCCTTACAGAAAGAGGTCAAAAAGGTTTTGGCTCAACGGGCAAGTAAGGAAGATAATTATGAACTACATTGGATCAAAATATTCCTTAATAAGTTTTTTAGAAGAGTCTATTGATGAAACATTGAAAACCTGTAATGAAACTAGAAACCCATCTGAAATGGTTTTTGCTGATTTGTTTGCAGGGACAGGCGTTGTTAGTGGTTCGTTTAAGAAGCAGGGATATTCTATTATCGCTAACGATATTCAATATTACAGTTATGTAATAACAAAGCATCTGATAGAAAATAACGGTAATTTTGACAAAGAACGTTGTAATCAACTTATTGCAGAACTTAATTCTTTAGAAGGCGTAGAGGGTTTCATATATAAGAACTACTCTTATGAAGGAACAGAAGGGCAAGAATATAGAAGGTTATATTTCTCAGACTTTAACGCTAAAAAGTGTGATGCTATAAGAATTGCTATTGAAGATTGGTTTAATCAAGGTAAAATCAACGAGAACGAATATTTCTTTTTATTGGGTTCATTGTTAAATAGCATTGATAAGTATGCTAATACGGCATCTGTTTATGGTGCTTATCTTAAAAAGCTTAAAAAATCTGCATTAAAAGAGATGGAACTTATTGCACTTCCCATAATACAAGGAACTGCTGAGTGTAAAGTATATAATGAGGATACAAGTGAACTCATAAAGAATGTTTCTGGCGACATATTGTACCTTGATCCACCGTATAATGCACGTCAATATTGTTCAAACTATCATCTTCTTGAAACAATTGCAAGATATGATAATCCTGAAATTAAAGGGAAAACAGGCTTACGTAATTATACCAATCAAAAAAGTGTTTTTTGCATAAAGAACAAAGTCGCAGATGCTTTTAATGACCTCATTAAAAATGCAAAATTTAAGTATATCTTTTTAAGTTATAATAACGAAGGATTAATGCCTTTTGATACTATTGAAAAGATTATGAAGAAATACGGCAAATATAAAGTTTATATGCAACAATATCGTCGTTTTAAAGCAGACAATGCCCGAGAGAATAAGTCTGATTCAACAATAGAATATTTACATTGTTTAGTTAAGGAAGATATTTGACAAAGTCTTAAAAATATTATAAAAATATCAAAAAAAAAGAAATCCCCAACTGTAAAGGTTGGGGAAATTCTTCTTTTTTTTAGGTAAAAAAAAATAAAAAAAACAAAAAAAAGGAGCAGATATGACTACAAGATATGTTTTGTATACAACAGGGTGTCCTCGATGCGAGGTTTTAAAGAAAAAATTAGAGCAAAAACACATTCAATTTGAGAGTGTAACTAATATTGATTATATGATTGCAGAGGGAATGACCGAGGCTCCTATTCTGGGAGTATTTACAGATGATAGCACAGAAACGAGATTAAACTTTGTGGAAGCTGTTACGTATGTTAATGGTTTAGGGGGCTAACATGGATATAAATATAAAACTTGATAAAGATTTTTCTAATCAGTTTGATAGACTTATTAAAGAATATGGGGAAGACTTGGCGAGACTTAATGGTTTTGGAGAGAAACAGTTAGATTATACAGAGTTTATTGATAATTTTATTGATTCAAAAGTAGTAGCAGATGCTAGTATAGACGGAAATGCAAATGTTGGACATAAAGATATTGTAACTTTGGAAAATGAAATGAGCAAACCTCATTCAAAATTACTCGCTTTTAATAAAATTTTTTATGAATTAAAGAAAAAATATGGTTTCCAGACTGCAAAGCAATGGCTAGAAGAAGAGTGGGTTGGAAAGTTTTATCTTCACGATTCAAATTCAAGTTCTTTCCGTTCTTATTGTTTTGCTTATGATTTAACAAAGTTAGCAAAAGAGGGTTTATTCTTTATAAAGAACTTCAACAATTTACCACCAAAACACTTAAATACTTTTACAGATTTTGTAGGAGAGTATGTTTCTTGGGCCTGTAACAGAAGTTCAGGAGCAGTTGGTCTTCCGAATTTTTTAGTTTATTCTTTTTACTTCTGGAAGAAGGATTGCGAATCTGGATATACTTCAAACCCAGAGCAGTTAAGAGACCAAGAGTTCCAAAGAATTATTTTTAAACTTAATCAGCCATTTCTTCGACAAGGTATTCAATCTGCATTTACTAATTTTTCTATTTTTGATAGGCCGTATTTTGAAGCTCTTTTTGGAGCTAAAGAATTTCCAGACGGTAGCTTTATGATAGATTTTGAAGAAGAGATTATTGAATATCAAAAGGCTTTTATGAAAATTGTAAGCGAAGTGAGAAGTCAAAATTTAATGACTTTCCCTGTTATTTCTTTTTCATTGTTAAAAAAAGATAATAAATTTGTTGATGAAGATTTTGCTAAATGGTGTTGCAAGCATAATATGGAGTGGTATGACAGCAATTTCTTTATTAGCGATAGTGTTACAAGCTTAAGCAATTGTTGTAGACTTAAGTCTGATATAAAGCAAATGGGCTTCTTTAATTCAATAGGTGGGTCTGCTCTTTCTGTCGGTTCTGTAAAAGTAAACACTATAAATCTTGCTCGTATTGCTTATGAAGCTAAAGACGAAAATGATTATCTTAAAATTTTAAAAAAGAGGACTATCTCTTGTATAAAAACACTTGACGTTATTCGTCATATTATTATTCGAAATGTTGAAAAAGGCTTGCTTCCGAACTATGGAGAAGGTCTTATAGATATAAAAAGCCAATACAATACCGTAGGTATTATTGGTTTATATGAAGCAGTAGACAAATTCGGTTTAATAAAAAAAGATGAATTTGGAAATGCCTTTTATACAGAAGAAGGAGTTGAGTTTGGTAAAAAAATTTTAAAAACTATTACTGAAACAAAAACACCTTTTGAAGAAAAAGAGGGCTATAGAATAAATATTGAAGCTGTTCCTGGAGAGTCTGCTGCCGCTAAACTTATGCAAAAGGATAAGATGTTTTATCCAAACGAGAAATATGAGTTGCCGTTATATGGAAATCAGTGGATTCCATTGGGAGTAAAATGCACAATGCAAGAAAAAGTTAAAGTTAGTGCAATTTTAGATCAGAGCTGTTCAGGAGGAGCAATTAGTCATTATAATATTGCTTCACCTATAAAAGATTTTGATACGATGTGGAATTTGTTGAATTATATTTCTGATGCAGGAGTAACATATTTTGCATTTAATCCTAAAATTAGTGCTTGTAAACATAATCACGGCTTTTTCGGAGAAGTTTGCCCTGTGTGTGGAGAACCTAAGGAAACAAGTTATACACGAATTGTAGGATTTCTTGTTCCAGAGAAGACTTTTTCAAAAGAGAGAAAAGCAGAGTTTGCATTAAGACGTTGGGAAGAACTTAATAAGTAAGGCTTAAAAAATAAAAAAACAAAAAAATAAAAAAAAAATAAAAGAAAGATGTCAAAAAACAGTTGACATCTTTCTTTTTTTCTTCTAAAATATCTAAAGAAAGGAGAGAGGAAATGAAAGTTCTAACAATAATTGATGAACAATTTGGAGACTATTATAAACCTCAGATGTTCATTGGGTGTGTAAATTGTGATTTTAAGTGTGCGAGAGAAGGAGGGTTTGATCCAAAAATTTGTCAAAATCATCTTTGGAAAAATCAGCCACTAATTGAAATCTCTCCAGAACAAATAATAAGAAGATATTTACACAATCCGATTACTTCTGCTATTGTGTTTGGCGGTCTGGAACCAATGTTACAAAAGCAAGATATATTTGATTTTATTTCTTGTTTACGAGAAAAAGGAAACCAAGATGATGTTGTAATATACACAGGATATTATCCAGAAGAACTCAGCGATTTTATAAAACGGTTGAAAAAAGCGAAGTTCCAAAACATATTTTTTAAGTTTGGGAGATTCGTACCAAATCAAAAACCGCATTATGACGAAGTGCTGAAAGTAGATTTGGCATCTGATAATCAATTCGCACAAAAAATTTGTTAAAAGAGTTTGTTATTTTCATAAAAATATGTAAAAAAAGGTTGACATTAAAAACAATCTATGTTATATTAACACTGCAAAAACAAAAAGGAGGTTATAACCGACATGAATAGGCAGCAAAGACGTTTGTACAACAAACAACATAAAACAAACTATTCTAAGCAAGATTTTGATATTGCAGAAGCTTTCAGGCGTGTCAAAGAAGGTAATATGGACTTATCAGACTTAGATTTACCTTACGATGTTATGCATTTAGATAACGAAGAAATAGCTCCAAGTGGCATAAAGTGTAAGTTAAATGTCGAAGGTATTATGAAAAGACCTGTTACAATGCTTAACGAAGAATTTGTTAAGTGGGTGTATGAAAATCAAGATAAAGAGTTTACTCTTTCTAGGGAGAATGTAAAAAACTCTCTTGTGGGATTAGCTGAAGATTGTGCTGAGGCTGAAAATAAAAAACTCTTTGATTTATTTACAGAACTTTTGATTTTTGATGAAGAAAATCAAGAATATGTAATGCCAGAGGTTTTACAAACTCGAAAATATGAGTCTAGCAATGATATTGTCATTGATTAGATAGAGCAACCAATGCAAAAAACAAACAACAGAAATGTTAAAGGAGATTTAAAATGGAACAAAACAAGCAAGAAAAAATTAATAAAGCAACCTTTGAAGGATATTTAAAAGAGAACAATCTGGAACAAGCTCTTACAGATAGAGGACAAGCCTGTATTAAGGGTAATATCCATATTGCTTTGTCGTCAACATCTTCAAGAAAAGTACAAGTATATGTATGTGCAATGACTAAAGATGGTAAAACTAACAAAGCTTTTGAAAAATGGAGTACTTTACTTCCTGATAAGACTGTTTCAATTGCGGGAATACTTAAAGAAAACCCGAGTTTAGATTTTGACCAAGCTAAAGAAATGGCAACAAAACTTCGTGTCCACTGTCAAATGCAGGAGTATGTAAGAATGGATGATAATGGACAAGAGATTTCAATGGCTACTTTCAAGACCAGTCTTGGAGGAGTAACAATTATTGACTCTGCCGACAAGCCTTTTAACCCTCGTTTCACTTTTGACGCGGATGTTTATCTTAATGCTATTTCACCTTTTGAACAAGCGGGCCAGCAAAGAGCAAGAGTAGAAGGTATTCTTCTTGAATATGATGGCTGTGCCACAAAACTTTCTTTTACTTCGACTCCAGAAACTGTGGACTTTATTCTTGGTAATTTCGAAAAAGGAATGACGACAAGAATAACAGGAGATGTTATTAGTATTGCAGAAAGAAAAGAAAAGACTGCTAATGTGGGAGGTTTCGGCAGAAAACCTGAACCTGAATATGAGGTTACTTTTGTAAACGAGCTTCAAATTTGTGGAGGAACGGGTATTATGGTAGATGAAAATAGCGGTGGCTTTAAAACGGAAGCAATAAAAGAAGGTCTTGTAAAAAGAACGGATAAAATTGCTCAAAACACACAAGCTAGCAACACTACAAGTACAAAAGGTTTTGCAACACAACCTACACAGTCCACAAAGAAATTTGCATTTAAGGAGGGAGGTTTATGGTAGATATTTTTAATCCTGAAGTTTCAAAAGTAATAAAAGGAATGAAAGGTAAATCGGTTTTGATTTATGGGGCAAATAGAACAGGTAAGACTAGCAACCTTGTTAAAGCTCCAAAACCGCTTGTTTGTTGTTTCGAGAATGGTCTTAATGCGATAGATTCGATTAAGAATATTAAGGTTAAGAAATGGAATGATTGGACAACCTTTGTAAGACAGTTGACTAACGATGCAACTATTGAGAAAGCAAAAGAGTTATACTCTACGATTATTGTAGATACTGTAGACGGAATGGCAGATCTCGCATCCGAATTTATCTGTGGAGTGTATGGAGTCTCTCGAATTAGTGATGGAAATCGTGGTTATGGCCTTTGGAAAGAATATAGCCAGGAAATAAACAAATGGTTGAAACTTCTAGTAAATTCAGGTTACACGGTGTGTTTCATCGCTCACGAAGGAGAAAGAGAATTTAGTAATGAAAAGGGCGAGAAATATACTAAGATCTATCCTCGTGGAGATAAACGAGTTATAGATCCAGTATGTGACGAATGTGACGTTATTGGTTATGCCCAAATCCAACCTTTGAAAGAAGATGGAACAGAAACAAGATCTACTCTGTATCTTACTCAAAGCATTAATTTCCACGCAGGGTCTCGTTATCCTTATTTGGTTCGCAAGATTGAAGAGTGGGATTATGAAAAACTTGATAAAGCAATTTCTGACGCTATTGAAAAGGAAGAAAAATCTTCTGGTGTAAAAGCAATTTCTTTTGAACAGGCTCAGCGAGTAGAGCAAGAGAGAGAAAAAGCTCAAAAGACAGAAACTCAGAAGAAAGACTTTTTATCGCTTGTAAATGAGATAGGCGAAAGCGTTAGTGCTTTGGGCGAAAGAGAAGGAAATATTGAAAAATATTTTAATATTCTTGAGGCTGAGCTTGGAACGAGAGAGTTTAAGGTGTCTCAGGCTCCTGAATCCCAAAGAGCTATCGTTGAGCAAGTTTATGAAGCAATGAAGAAGGCAGGATTAATTCATTAAGGGGCAGTAATTAATGGCAACTTTCGTGTGTTCAGGATGTGGCGGTCAGTTTGTAGGTTTAGCCTTCAATATTGGAGGAGAAAAGTATTGCGAAGATTGCTACAATAAAAAAATAAGAGAGATAGAAAATCAGTCAAAAGAATTTGAAGATTTGTTACAATATCTCTCAGAAATATTTGGTATTTTACAAATCCCTGAGCATGTGTGTTCTCAATATAAAAAATTAGTACAAAGTGGTCAATATACTTATGGAGGTATAAAGGGCACTTTGTACTATATTTACGACGTTTGTGGATATTATAGAGCTATAGAATATAGTGCTATTAGAGTGAAAGATTTTTATTCAGAAGCAAAAAAATATTTTGATGAAATAGACAAAATAGCCGAAGAGAATAAAAACTTCATTGATTCTCTAGAAGTTTGTACAGTTAAAATGAGACCTCCAGAGAACACGAAGAGGAAACCTAAATATAATATAGAGGATTTGTAATAATGGATATAAAAGAAACAAAAACAATAAAAAGTAAACTTGCTGATAAGCTAGCAACAATGCAAGTCCTTGGTTGTATTATGAAAAACCCCTTATTATTGAAGCATAAAGATTTTCCTATAACAATAGAGGATTTTCCCGAGCAGTTCCATAGAATTATTTTTGGAGCAATAGAGTATTTAGTAGCAGAGGGAGCAGATAAACTTGGATATGTAGATATTGATCAGTTTTTGTGTAAATATGAAATTCAACACAAAGTATTTACTGACAATAAAGGATTAGAGTATATTACGAGAGCAACTCAAATTGCAGAGGAATCAAATTTTGAATATTATTACAAAATATTTAAAAAGTTTTCTTTGTTGAATAGATTAGTAGAAAAAGGTTTTGACATATCTGCAATTTATGACGATACAATTCTTGATCCTGTAAAACTTGTCCAAATGCAAAAACAGTTTGATTCATTGAGTGTTAATGATATTATTAATTATGTTGAATTAAAACTTATTGACATAAAGCAAGATTTTGGTAACGCAAATAACATTGTTCAGTGTAAAGCGGGACAAGATTTAAGAGATAATATCGAAAAACTAAAACAAACACCTGATATTGGTCTGAGTTTACAATCTCCTAAATTAACCACTATTTACAGGGGGCAACGATTGGGAGGATTTTATGTTGAATCTAGTGCCCAGGGTGTTGGTAAATCTCGAAGAATGGCTGGAGAAAGTGCTCATCTTGCGGTTCCTGAATATTATGATCTTCAAAAAAAGAAGTGGGTAATTACAAATATTCAAGAAAATGTTTTGTATATTTCTACCGAATTACAACTTAATGAGGTTCAAACTATTTGGGTTGCAAACATTTCAGGAGTAGAAGAAGAAAAAATTCTTGATGGTAAATATACTGCTGCCGAAGAGCAAAGAGTTTTAAAAGCCATTTCTTTAATAGAAAAGGCAAACCTATATTTTGTACAAATTACGAATTATGATATAGATGATATTGAGAATTTAATTAAAAAATATTATCAAAAATATCAAGTTAATTATGTATATTACGATTATTTGTCTACGACTATTAAGATTATGACAGAGGTCTCGAGTAAAACTCGAATGAATGGCTTGAGAGAAGACCAGATTTTATTACAATTTTGTACTCGTTTAAAAGACTTGTGTACAGAGTTAGGAATATTTATTTGGAGTGCTACTCAGCTTTCTGGAGAGTGGAAAACAGTGAAAGAGGCAGACCAACAATTATTAAGAGGAGCAAAATCCATTTCGGATAAGATTGATATTGGTAGTATTTTACTTCCCGTAAGAGAAACAGATAAGCCACTTATTGATCAATATATGAAAAAGGGCTTTCAATTACCTCCTACTCATTGTATTCATATTTACAAAGTGCGTAGAGGGCATTTTAATAACATTAAATTGTATGTTAACTTTGACAGAGCTTTGGCTCGTATGACAGATTGTTTCGTTACAAATAATGAAGGAAAAATGCTCGAAGTAAAAGATACTAATATTGAAATAGTTCTTGACACAACAGCTGAAAAAAAATACGGATATGATTTCTAAGGGGGAGAAAAGTAAATGGATGCGAACACTTTAAAAGATCAGTTATCAACTGAAGACGTTATTCATTTTGTTGTAGAAGCCTTAGGTTCAAACGGAAATCTTTGGGATAGTTATGGAAACCCAATTTTTCAGACTGTTTGTCACAACCCTCCTGGAACAGGAAGTTACAAGCTTTATTATTATACCGACACTAAGACTTTTGTTTGTTATACAGAGTGTGGTGGTGGGGGTTTGGATATTTTTGCTTTAACCGAAAAAGCAAAAGGCTTGGATTTCAAAGAGGCTTTTAATTTTGTCTGTCGGTTCTTCGGAATAGACACGAGGAAAAAGGGTTTTGAAATTGAGCAAAATATTCAAGAACCTATAGATGGAGACTTGTTGAAGACTTTTGAATTTTATGATTCTTTCAATGAAAAACAAAAGGGGAAAAAAGAACTTCCAGAAATTCCTGAAGGGTTTTTAAATTTTTTTGGAAATCCTGTTACCCCTGTTGAGTGGAAACGAGAAGGAATCTCTCCTGAAGTTTTATATCAATTTGGTATTAGAACAGATGGTTGTGACAAGATAATAATTCCTCATCGGACAAAAGATGGAATTTTACGAGGAATTAGAGGAAGAACATTTAATCCAATAGAACTTGCAAACGGATGTAAGTATATGCCTGTTTATGTTGAAAAGACGGGGTATGGTCATCCTTTGGGAGAAAATTTATATGGGCTTTATGAAAACCAGAAAGCCATAAAAGAAGTTCAAAAGATTATCGTATATGAATCAGAAAAATCTGTATTAATGAATAACACTATTTACGGAGACCTGTCTTATGCGGTCGCAACTTGTGGGAGCAATATAACAACTTCTCAACAACAATTAATTCTAGAGTCTGGAGCAAAAGAACTTATTTTAGCCTATGATAGAGAGAACCCAATAAAAGATGGAAGCGAAGAAAATTTTTTGAAGATAAAGGCTTATGAAGAAAAACTTCTAAAACAAGTTCAACCTCTTGCAAATGTTATGAATATTAGTATCGTTTTTGATTACGAAGGGGTTCTTGAACCTAAAATGAGCCCTATAGATAAAGGGCAAGAGACTCTTGAATATTTATTAAAACGAAAAATAAAAATTGATTGCATAGAGCAACAACTAAAAGGAAAAAGAAAATGAGCATTGTAAAGTATTCATATTCTCGACTATCTACTTGGGACGGGTGTGGCTGGAGATATAAATTACAATATTTAGATAAGCATTTTTGTTCTGGGGATAGTTTAGCAACAGAATTAGGAACGTTGCTTCACTATTGTGAAGAATTAATAGGTCTTGATTTGAAAGAAGGTAAAACACCAGACTATTCAAAAATCAAAGAAATTTTCTTAAATGCAAATGTTCCTAAAAAGAACCCTTATGACACAGAGGGGGGATATTTTGGTATAAACATTCTTGCGGATAAATACCATAAAGAGTTCTTTGACATAGATGACAAAGGACAATCGTATATGAGCCGCTGTAAGGCTTATCTAGAGACGGGGATTTATAGGCTTGAAAGATTTATGAAAAGCCACCCAGAGCTTGAAATTTTTGACTTAGAGCGTCCATTTGAGTTTAATTTTGAAGGGCATATTATAAAAGGTTTTATTGATAGAATTTTAAAATACAAAGATAAAGACGAATATATTATTTTTGATATAAAAACCAAAAACAAATTGTTCCCTGAGAGTGAAACAAAGTCTCCTTTGCAACACGGAATTTATGGAATGGCTTTAAAAGAGCAACTTGGTTTAAAAACAGAGCCTTCGGAGTATTATTATGATTTACCTTTTATAGACGCAATTCAACAGGTCATGACAAAAGGTGGAATTTCTCGTTGTAAGACAAAGTTAGAAAGAATCTTTAATGGAATAGAGAAACAGGATTTTACTCCGAAGCCAACGCCTTTGTGCCACTGGTGTCCGTATTGTTATACAAACCCAAATCAAACCGAAGAAGGCAAAGGTTTGTGCCCTTATTATTCTTTGTGGACAAGAGAAAATCCAACTTTTGACAAAATGAATGAGTGGCAAGGCCTTGAAAATCATCAAAAAGTTTTAAACAACTTTTTACAAAACCAATGTACAAAATCTTCAAATAAGAAATGGGAGTTTTAAATTATGGAAGAACAAGAAAAAAAGATAGCACGACTTGATACAATTTTTTCTCTTCTAGGTTTTTCACGATTTAATGAAGAGACACAAGAAGAAAAAAAGATAAATGAAATTTTAGACGAGCTTTTGAAACGTTGGGTTTTTTTACCTCCCGATCTTCAAGAAGAGATTTGCTCTCTAATATCGAATAATGAAGAACAAAAAAGCACAATAACAAAGTTTATGGATCTCAATAAAAGCAAATTTATTCTTGTCGTTTTCAAGGGAATTCCTTGCTTTGATTTTATATCTATTTTGGAAGAGCGAGGAGTTAAAATAAAGTCAAGTAATTTAAAACTTGAAAATGAAATAAAGCAGGACACAGAAACGGCAAACAATCAAATAAAATCCCTGTTTTATGGAGACAAGAAAACAGACGTTTTATTGCTTAATTTCTCCCCAGAATTGTGCGAGGGGTTGAAAAAAACAGATTTCCCTTTTATTCTGATATATATTGACCCAGAAGAAAAAGAAGAATTCTTAAATTATTGTAAAAAAGAGAATTTACCTCAGAAAACAATAAAAGAATTTGAAGAAAAATTCGACGAATGGGTAGAATACTGTGAAAAATTGGAAATCCAAAGCAAATTCAAGCTTCCTGTGGGAGCAGGGTTGAATAATTTATTGTAAAAAAAAGAAAGAAATGTTGACTAAAATAGTTGACATTTCTTTTTTTTTGCGTTA
>CAMEYT010000002.1 GCA_945947685.1 uncultured Bacillota bacterium
ATGTGATGTGTTTTCATAATCAGTAGGTATAGTTATTTCGGAGATATCAATCTCGGATTTTGAACTAGCAGTAAATGAGATAACAGCATTCTCCCACTTTGCAAAAAATGTCTTATTTCCTAGATCGGTTGGTAGGATAGACGATATCACTTCAGATGACCCTTCATATGTCCAACCTCCAAACTTATATCCCTTTCTTATAACATCTGTCGGAAGAGCCATCTCGCTTCCATAAACATAGCTACTAACTTCTCCAGAACGTATGCTTCCGCCCTCAGTTTCGAAAGTTATTGAATAAGTGTTATGTGTCCATTTAGCAAAATATTCTCTATCACCAATTTCATCGGATTTTATACTAGTTATAGCTTCTCCATTATACTCACTATCTACGAACCACCCATTGAAAGTAAATCCTTCTTTAACTAATCTGGGAAGAACAGTTTCTGTTCCAAAAACATACTGTGTTAAATCCTCTTCTCCCTCGGCGATTGTTCCTCCATTCTTGTTTAAAACTACATTGAATATACTTTGTATAAATGATGCATAGAATACTTTATCTCCAAAATCAGTTGAGTTTACTTTTTCAACTGCGTTTCCACTTAATTCCTCGTTATCAAACCAACCATTAAATGTATAACCCTCTTTTTCAAGTATTGGAAGAGAAATTTCTTCACCAAATTTATATTCTTCCCTTTCCTCTCCAGAAACAATAGTCCCACCATTCTTATAAAGCGTAATTGAATATGTTCTTCTTGAATAATAAATTTTTAAAACTAAAGAGCCATCAGGTAAAATTTCTCCACTTAAAACTTCATTTTCGTTGGTTGTTCTAGAATATCCATTGAATGATTTAAACTCTGCATATACTGTCGAACCCGTTACTCCATATTTGCTTTCGTCGACACTTGGATTATGTTCAAATTCTCCTAACAGGTTTTCAAAGTAGTATTCAGCTTTATATGCTGTATCTGAATTTCCAACCCATTTAGCATACAGAGTTGTATTTTTATCTAATGTCCAAACTGTAGATGCAGTTATCTCAACTCCTTCAAAATTAGAAGATGACCACCATCCTGCAAAATGATATCCCAGCTTCGTAGGGATTGGAAGCTCTCCTACCTCTGCGTCATAGTTTACAATTTTAGCTTCTATCCCCTCTTTTCCGTCAACTAGTCCACCATTGTAACTAAAAGTTAATGTCCACCAGCCAAGAAAATCATACCCCGTTCTTGTTACATCTGTAGGGAGTGCTGTACCATATGGCTTTGTTTCTCCCGTTATATCGCCCTGATTGATTATTCCTCCATTTGCATTTAATGTTACTGTGTTTTCCCTGATAGACCACTTAGCATAAAATGTTTTATTCCCTTCATCTGTAGATAGAACTTCAGTAATCTTATTTCCCCAAGACTCTGGAGCAGTCATTGATGCTGGTCTGTAACTGTCATACCATCCCTCAAATACATATCCTTCCTTTGATATATCTGTTGGAAGAATTGCTCCTTGTTCAATATTATATTGCTCTACTAATCCACTATTTATCGTTCCCCCAAATGATACATAGCTAATTTTATAATTTTTAATATTCCATTTTGCCGTGAGTTTTAGATCCCCCTCAGTAGTCTTTGTAATGTAGTCATATTTTACATTTTGCTCATCATACCAACCAGCAAAATCATAACCCTCTTTTCTAACTTCTGGGAGGTCATTTGCAAAGCCATATGTGTATTCAGTTGGGACTATTTCACCTGTCTTAAACTCTCCCCCATTTTTGTCTAAAGTTATAGTATATGTATTTGGTGTCCATATCGCAAAGAGAGTTACGTCGTATTTACCAACGATTAATGTATCTCCACTTGTTAATTTAGTTCCATATCCTTCTTTGTTAGTATTCCATTCTTTGAATGTGTGTCCTCTTCTAACAGGAACAATATTCGTTACAATCACTTTATCTTTTTCTGTAGCATTAACATTATCAATCGCCTTTAAAACAGCACCTCCATTTAAATCATATGAAACCTTTAACCCTGAAACTAAGTTGGATTTAAATGTCCAGCCTTTTTCTTGGAGAATTTCGTCGGACGTTGTATCTCCGTTGACAGCTTCAATTAACACTCTTGCACCTACATAATCATATTCAATCGTAGCACTATTAGAAACAACATAAGCACATTTGTCAGAACCAAACATAGCAATCCCAAGATTGCCTTTAGAATTTAATTTTAGTTGCTGACTTTTATTAGTGGCATTCCATTCAAGCACTCCATCCTTAACGTTGTAGTAATATCCATCTGGACTAAGCAACCAATCTTTTGAAAACTCAGGGACAGCTATAAAATATTCATCTATTTCTTCATCTTCAATCATAGAAACTGTATCATCTGTGATACCATAATATTGTATTTTTGCCCTTAAGAAATATGATTCTGTATCTTTTTTAGGAGTTATAGTTGGATTTATAAATTGATAAGTTCCTCTCTTATGTAAATCCAAAGCATTGCCATCAGCATCCTTTAAGAATAAATAATAATTTCCATTTTCATCACGAAGGTTTTTCTCTGCAACTTTAAGTGTCGTCAAACTTTCCCCTGTTGCAATTTTTACTCCTTTTGAATAAATGAGTTCGGTTGCTTCAGGTTCACTTCCGCATCCAAAGATTAATCCTGGAATTAAACAGATCAATCCAACAACAGCAAACAAAGAAAGTTTGTTATTTTTTTTAATATTCATAAAGTTTCCTCCTAAAAAACTATTACACTCAAAATTATTTTTCCAAATAATTTATTTTTGTATTCATATTTATATTTGCATTCATAGTCTCTTTAAGGATACTAAATTTCGACATCAAAAGTCAAATTTTTTCATCTGATTTATAAGATAAAACATTATTTTTAATTTACATAACTTCGAATGATATCACCAGACTTTTCCCCCGCATATTTTTCGAAGTAACTTATAAACTCATCATACGATATGTTTTTATATTTTTTCTTGTCAATAATTTTCCTCAATACACGCTCAACTATTTTCTCTCCCAGATTCTCACGAAGTTCGTTGAATAACAATAATCCTTTTACATATGTGCAATTAACATACTCAGGCTCAGTATTAAATTCATCCAATCGCCTATTCATAGATGTATCAATTTTCCCAAAAATATGATTATATACATCTAAAAATATTTGATAATTTGCCTCCGCTCCCTTGATGATATTTTTATAATTCACACCATATTCTGAGTTTTTATCATAAAACAATGCTGTTAAAAATTCAGCAAGGCCTTCATCTATCCAAGCATTTTCATATTCATTGTTTCCTACTAAACCATACCACCATTGATGTGCTGTTTCGTGAATAATGACATACTCATAATCACTCTGAGTCTGCAAGTCATCAGAAATAAGGACTAAATTTGGATATTCCATTCCACCATACACAAAATCGCTCTCTACAACAGAATATTGGGAGTATGGATATGTGCCAAACGTAGAATTAAATGTTTCTATAGATTTTATTGCAATATTCAAAGAATCTTCTGGATTTTGATCTTTATAATAATAGTATTTAACAACTGTATTTCCCGTTTTTTGTTCTAAAACTTTAAATTTTGAAGATAAAATAAAGCAAAAATCTCGAACATTTCTTGCTTTTATAAAGGTTGTCTTTCTACTATTTTCTATTGATGTATTTAACTGTTCTCCAGTAGACGCAAGAATAAAACTTTCATCATAAGTTATTTCAACATTATATTGTGAGCATTCACTGTAGAAAGGATCTCCATTTGATGAATACAAATCTGTTTTAAACTCTGAATTTTCATAGACACAAGCAATCGGGTAAAAATTGCCAAAATTTACCGTATTTTCTCCATATCCGAAACGATGTTTGACGTTTGGGATAATTAAGCTAAAATCGATAATTATTTTAATTTTTTCATTGGGTTTAAGATTATTTAACAAATCTATCTTTAAAATATTCTCATCTTCACCTATAATTTCAAAATTCAGTGCATATTCCTCGTTTTTGACCTCTTTTATTTATAAACCGCCATAACTTTTTCCATTGGGATACGCCTTACTAACATAAGCAGGTGCAACAATTTCTCTTTTAGCATTTTCCCTAAATGCATTAGGATAAAGATGAAAATATAAAAATTCTAACTCACCATCGGACGAATTAAAATATTCCACTTTTTCACTACATTCTGCCTTTTGCTCTATATGATTATAATTAATTTTTATGTCGTAACTGCTACATTCATCAACACTTGGACTTGCACACCCGAAAAAAAATAGTGGAAAGACTAGGATAAAAACTAAAATAAACATACACTTTTTCATAGTATAAGAATATTCACTTCAAAGTTATATAATTCTTTTTTGATAAAATAATTGTCATAAATGTTTTTTTGTGATAAACTATCTAAGAATGGAGATGAAAAATGGCGTTTTGTAAATTTTCAACTGAGTATATTGCAAATAATAAAACTGAAATTGACAATATCTTTATAAATGAATATCTTCCTGATGCACCTGAAAACTGTGTCAAGGTTTATTTATACGGGCTCTATCTTTGCAATTCAGGAGAAATTGTAGACAACGCCCTAGATAAATTTTCAAAACATTTAAATCTTGATGAGGATGAAATTATCACCTGTTTTATGTATTGGCAGGAGCAAGGATTAGTTCAAGTTTTATCTACATACCCTATTGAGGTTAGATTTACCCCTCTAAAAAATATAGGATCAGGAATCAAGTTATATAAAACGGATAAATATGATAATTTTAATCGTCAAGCACAAGAACTATTTGAGAATAAGCGCGAAATTTCTAAATCAGAATATGGCGAATATTACGACTTTATGGAGAGATATCATATGGAGCAGGAAGCTCTTCTTATGATAATTAAATATTGCATAGATACGAAAAAAGCAAATGTTGGATATTCATATATTTTAACAGTTGCAAGAAATTGGGCAAATGAAGGAATTTTAACAGCAGAAAAGGTTGAAGAAAAACTCTGCGAATTTGAAGAGAATTCTTCTGATTTAGGAATACTTTTAAATACACTCAGAATTAAACGTCAGCCTTATATCGAAGAAAAAGCATTATTTAAAAAATGGACAAATGAGCTAGGTTTTACAAATGATGTAATTCTATATGTAGCAAATAAGATAAAAACAAAGACGCATCCTACATTCGACAAGATTGACGGAAGGCTTATGAAATATTACACTCTTGGTCTTTTCTCAGTAATGGAGATTGAGAATTATGAACAAAACAAGCAAAAATTATTTAATCTTGCAAAACAAGTAAATAATTCTATTGGTGTGTATTATGAAAATTTAGATATGGTTGTGGATAACTATATTTCTCAGTGGATAAATTTAGGTTTTACAGAGGATGCAATATTAGAAATTGCATCATATTGCAGAAAAGCTTCCGTTAGAGATCTTGAAGGATTAAATAACAAGATACAAAAATTCTTCAAATTAGGATTAGTTACAACGGAAGGATTACATTCTTATCTTAATCAAATTGTTGAAACTGACAATGAGATTCAATCTATTCTTGATAAACTTGGCATTCCAAGAAAAGTCAACTACATAGATCGCGAATTATATAAAACGTGGAATAGTTGGGGTTTATCAAAAGATTTAATCGAATATGCAAGCACCCTAGCCTCTGGAAAAACAATGCAATACTTAAATTCAATTTTAGCAAACTGGCATAATAGCAATATCAATACGGTCGAGGATGCTAAGAAACAACCTATTCAAAACACAAATATAAAACCAGCGAACTTCCAAGGCAGATCATATAAAAAAGAACAATTAGATGCTCTTATCCAATCGATAGATGAAGTGGAAATTTAATAACAGGAGGATTATATGAAACAGGAATTGCTCAATGAAGGATTAAATATTATTAGAAAAAAAAGAACTATTGCCGAAAACGAAGCATATTCACAAAAACTTCAAGCAATGAAAGATAAAACCTTCTCTAAGCTATATAAGAAATATATGGAAATATTAGTTGAAAACGCTAAAAAAGAGGCATTCGGTGAAAAATGTGATCCAAATGAATTAAAAAATGCAAAAACACAGTATATGCAGCGATTAAAAGAATTAAATATTTCATCTATTGATCCAGAATACACTTGTAAAAAATGTAAAGATGAAGGAATAATAGATGGAAGATATTGTGATTGTCTGAAAAAAGAAGTGTCAAAAATTCTTCTGAAAAAGAGCAACTTTGGCAAACTTGAAGATTTCCAAAAATCCGACTTTGAAATATTCGAGAATAAACAAGAGATGAAGAAAATTTATGATATAATGTTTCAGTGGTGCAATAAAGCAGATACAACAAAAAATTTAATTTATTTAATCGGACAGACAGGAACAGGAAAAACTCACCTAATGAGATGTATGGCGAATGAATTTATTAAACAAAATAAACTTGTTATATTGACAACAGCCTTCAACCTTTCCCAACTATTTATTAAATATCATTCCTCAAAAGATAATTCTGACGCTCTCAATGATATCCTATCTTGCGAAGTTCTATTTATAGACGATCTCGGGACAGAACCTTTCTTTAACAACATCACTCGCGAATACACTTATTTAATCATCAATGAACGTAGAATGAAGAATTTAAAGACAGTAATAACTTCAAATCTCTCCCCTATGGAATTGAAAGAAAGATATGATGAAAGAATTTTCTCAAGAGTTATGGATAAATCTACATCGATTGTTATTGAATTAAAAGGAAGCGATAAAAGATTTGTTAATAAAAAATAAAGTCTAACAATTTTGAAACTAACGAAATCATAAGAGTTGAGATAAAAAAAATATCTCAGCTCTTTTTTATGAATAAATTTATTCGTGAAAAATTCTTGACAAGACTAGATTATTTTTGCAGGGGTGGAAGGGGCGACGCGTTAAGCGAACAAGCCGGTGCGCTTGTGAGTAGCCAAAGCCGGGGAGCAACTTGTTTGCGGTCTGGCTCCGACAGGAGCGAACCCCTGGGTTCGATTTCTTCCACCCAATAAAAAAAAATCCAAAGCTGGATTATGTTTGGCAGGGGTGGAAGGAATCGAACCCTCCTCTGGAGTTTTGGAGACTCTCATTCTACCGATGAACTACACCCCTATGTATTTAATTGCTCTTTAATTTTACTATAAAAACGCGCATATGTCAATTATTTTATGCAATACATTTTGAATTATTTGAAAAAAGTGCTACAATCATTTTTGTAAATGGAGGATGGATGAAAATTCAACAGATTGTATCAGATATCTTAGAAAGCAACACCTTTGTTATTATAGATAAAGGCAAAGCATTGATTGTGGATGCGGGGGCTCCACTAGACGATGTAGTTAAAGCTGTTGGAGAAAATAAAGTAGTTGGAATTTTGTTGACTCACGGACATTTTGATCATACTTACCATTTGTTGGAATATAAGGAGAAATTTAAATGCCCTGTTGTTATTCACAAACACGGAATAAAGACGATGAAATCTCCTAGACTCAATTATGGAGAAGCTTTTTCAATAAAAACAAACGATGAAGATTATGTTTACTTGAAGCAAGATAGCAACATAAAGATTGGACCTTTTGTATTTCAAGCTTTTATGACACCGGGGCATTCTCCTTGCGGTGTTTCATATCTTATTGAAGATGATTTTTTCGCTGGAGATACTGTTTTTCACAAAGGTATTGGAAGAACTGATTTAGCTGAAAGCGACGACCAGCAAATGGTTGAAAGCTTGAAGAAAATTGCCGGTCTTAAATTTAAAACACTTCATAGTGGGCACTCCGTTGATTCCACATATGAAGAACAGCAAAGAAATTTATCAGTTTACATAAAATTTCTCTCAAGAAAAAAATAGTTTTATTGATTAATTTTTATAGAACTAAAATTTAGATAAAAATCCACAAGCAATTAATCTTGTGGATTTTTTTCGTGTTGATTATTACTTCTTATCTGTATATCCAAAGTTGTTGAGCTGAACTTGTTTATCTCTCCAGTCCTTCTCAACTTTGACAAACAATTTCAAGAGAACTTTTGTTCCAAGCAATTCCTCTGCTTGTTTTCTTGCCCCTTCTCCAATTTTTCGAAGAGTTTGACCCCCCTTCCCTATTACGATTCCTTTATGAGAATCGCGTTCACATATCAAGTCTGCTTCAATGCTTGTGATTTCATTTCTTTCTTCAAATCGAGTTATATCTACTGCAACCCCATGAGGAATTTCCTTATCTAACCTCTTTAGGGCTTCCTCTCGAATATACTCAGCAACTAAAAATTTTACTGACTTGTCCGTGTAATAATCCTCTTCAAATATAAAATTCTTTTTTTCTGATTTTGGCAGTTTCTTAATAATCTCCTTTAGAAGGATGTCTAAATTTTCTCCTTTCAAACTCGATATCGAATAATCTCCAACAACATCTGTCTTTAAAGGCTTATCATTCTTCGTCAATACAATAATGAGAGGACATTCCTCATTTTTTAATTTTTCTATGTAATCTTTTTCTTCTTGATCGGTTGGCTTAGAGCCATCTACTAAGTAGAGAATTAGATCAACCCCTGCCAGAGCACTTCGAACACTCTTCATCATATATCTATCAAGATTATTTTTTGAATGATGAATCCCTGGGGTATCCACAAAAATAATCTGCGAATTTTTCTCAGTTCTTATTCCCAAAATATTGTTTCTAGTTGTTTGAGGTTTATCCGAAACAATAGCAACTTTCTCCCCAATCAAAGCATTTATTAAAGTGCTCTTGCCTGCATTTGCTCTTCCAACAATTCCCACATATCCACACGTATACATTATTTTCTCTTAATATTAGCCTTTTCTAAGATTTTTTCTGCGGTTGTCATCATAACTTTCTCATCCGCTTCTGTCATATGGTCATATCCTAACACGTGCAATAGTCCGTGTAGTGCTAGAAAACACAATTCACGATTGTAAGAATGCCCATATTCTTTTGCTTGCTGCCTTGCCCTCTTTGTGCAAATTACAACATCTCCAAGAAAGATCTCCTCCTGCTCCTCTCTAAATAGAGCTAAATCATCCCCAGGTTTAATTTCCGTCATAGGGAAAGAGAGGACATCAGTTACTTTATCTACATTTCTATGCTTTTTATTGAGCTTTTTAATTTCTTCCTCACTTACAAAGGATACACAAATTCCAGTTAATTCTGAATAATTTAATTCTTCCATTGCTAATTTATAAATTTTTTTAATCTTATTTTTAGCAATAAAGCCAACTTTATTTGTATAAAGGTTAATCATTTATCCTCCAATTTCTCTATTAACAACCGATGTGTATATAACTGTGGTTATATTTCCCGCTTGTTTTATTATTATATTTTCTCTTTTTATTATATCATATTCTTCCATCTTTTGCAAATTATTTTCCTTGCATCTCTCCAAAATTTCATCTTTCACATCTTCAAAATTTTCCTCAACTACACGACTTGCTAATTCATAATATGTCGTTTCTCTTAAAATAAAAGGAAGGATATTATTTTCAATAATTTTTTTATCTTTAATAATTGTATCATAATTTTCAAACGGACAAGTTTGATTATTATCATAAATCTTTAAATTGCATAATAATACTTCGTTTTTCACAACCTGTTTCCCCGTCCTATATTGTTCTTCATAGTGAGAGTTATGATTTACTTCACTAGCTAACCACACATCTGCATAGATTTTTGCTTTAGGCATAATTTTTTGTTGTTCTCCATCTGAATTTATAACATAAGGCATAACTAACTGATCTCCCTTTTTCACAATATCCCCAACTTTAACACAAAGAGTCCCTTGCACCAGTTCTATATTTGTAATCCTGCCGTCATCACTTGCTAGGATGGGAGAAATTTTATCTTCCATTTCACTTGGTTTCACTTCCTGTTTAACATTGACGATAAGCACCTGTCCAACTACAGCAACAGAAACAAAACTTAAATTTTCGAACGAATCATATATCTTTACTTCTATATCCTTTGTATTAATTGTTGAGCGAATCTTATTTACTGAATAAGGCTTAACTAATGCAACAATTTCACTTTCACTTATCTGCTCGTCGCACCAAACCTCCACATCTTTAACGAACATTGTCTCAATAAAGAAAAAAGCAAGTCCTATTACTAGTCCAGCAATTATCCCCCACGATTTTAAAACATTTAAAATCGTGTAGTATATTCCTCTAAAAGAAATTGATAGAATTTTTATCTCTTTTTTTTCAAGCTCTTTCTTTATTTTTTTTGCATCATTTGGGAACACCTTAAATTCAAGAACATTTCCTTCTTTTTCCTTAATTTCTGCAATTAAAAAAGATTTGGAAAGTTCGTTAATACACTTTTCTTTTCTTAAAGCTTTAACTTCGAACTTGCAGTAACTTTTCATCGGTCCGCCTCAATTTTATCAATTTGCCCAGATATTTTTAAAGTATCATCTGCTAACTCTGACAAAATAAGATTTTTCCCGAAAATGTTAATTCGTCCCTCTTTAACCTTGAAGGATATGATGTCAGATGAAAGAAGAGTTATCCCTTTATGCCCCTCAACATATACAAGCTCACCTGAAATATTTACAAGATTGTATCTTCCCGTTATTTTAATTTTTCTCGCGCTATTTCTTATTTCATTAAAAAAATTGAACATACATACCTCAAAATAGTTTATGCATATTCAATTTTAAAAAGACTATTTATCCTCGTATTTTCCAAGAGCATTTGTAAAAATTATAGCTTTCATTTCCGGACTCAAATCTTTAATTTGATCTTTAATTTTCTTCTTTTGAACCTTTCTAGAACTTGTGATTCTTCTTGACATCGAATTATTATCAAAAGGCATTGACATTCTTCTCTTTGGAGAGAATGCACTAGGTATATTTTGATAAACTATATTCTCTTCTTCTGTTTCAAAATCAATTTCTTCAACCTTAGGTTCTTTCTTTTCTTCTTTTACTTTTTCAGAAAATGAAATCTTTGAATTGGATATTTTTTTTATTTTCTTCTTTTCTTCTTTTACTGGACTTTCATTTTTTTTCTCAGGCTCTTCAAGCTTTATTGGTTTTGACTTATCTTTCTTTTTAAAAATTTTCTTTCTTCTATCAAAAAAGATAAATAATATAAGTAAGAAAGCTATAACGCCGAGAGCAATCCATATGCCTTTACTCATAATATTTACCTCCTTCTATTTATTATTCGTCATCTTGATCAGAATTTGTATTTTCTGAACCAGCGATTGAATTTCTCATAGCTGTATCAGCTTGAAGGTTTTGAAGTTTGTAATAATCAAGCACTCCAAAATTTCCATTCTTTATAGCTTCAGCGATAGCTTTAGGTATTTCTGCTTCTGCAGCAAGAACAGCAGCTTTCATTTCTTGTGTCTTTGCTTTCATTTTTTGTTCTTCAGCAACAGCAATTTGTCTTATTCTCTCCGCTTGAGCTTGAGCTAAAACTTTATTCTTTTCAGCTTCTTCTGTTTCAAGTTTAGCACCTAAATTTCTTCCGATATCTATATCTGCAACATCGATAGAAATAATATCATACGCTGTTCCATCATCCAATCCCATACTTTGAATTTTTTCAGAGATTGCTGCTGGATTTTCAAGCAAGTCGTTATAAGTTTCAGCTTCACCAATACAACTTACAATTCCCTTACCAACTCTCGCAATAATTGTATCTTCTCTAGCTCCACCAACTAATTCCTTGATGTTTGTTTTAACTGTAACTTTGATATCAACCTTAACCTCAATACCATCTTGAGCAATAGCAGCGATATCATTGACTTCAATAATCTTTGGAGTAACACAGGTCTCTACAGCTTCTACAACATCACTTCCGGCAAGGTCAATCGCTTTTGCAAGTTCTATATCTAAATCAATCTTAGCACTGTGAGAAGCTATCAAAGCCTTTACAACTTTATCTATATCTCCACCAGCCATATAATGAGTTTCTAAATCAACAATAGAAATTGTTAAGCCCGCTTTTCTTGCCATTATATATGTGAGCACAATTTTCTTTGTGTCAACCTTTCTCAATCTCATTCCAATAAGTCTTCCCATTGAAATATATGTTCCTGAAACAAGAGCCATAAACCAAGGTTTAATAGGAACAAGAATTAACATAATAACAAATAAACATAATAATAGTGATGCGATTACTATGAGTGCTATATATCCGCCACTCAAAGCTAAAATTAGACTATTCATCTTTCCCTCCTTCTTGTAGTTCTTTTACATAAACTACATTATCCTTTATCTCTTGGACAAAAACAAGTGAACCTTTTGGAATGTTTCTTTCGCGTGATATTATAGTAAAAGTTTCTCCTTCAAACTCAGCTTTACCAACTGGTTTACACTCAGAAACAACCTCACCAACTCTTCCAATTAAGAGTTTCTTCTTGTTTTCTTTTCCATAATTCTCGGGCAGTGAACTCTTCGATTCGACTATTGCCGTCTTTTTTAGTAATCCCCTTCTAGCTGAATATACAAAAATTACAATCAACACCGCAGTAATAACTAGTATTAAAACTAACAAGAATAAGACACAGAACAATGATTTTGTTATGATTCCCTCTGCTACAAGTGAACCAACTGTGCAAACGATTGACATTATCCCGCATACACCGAACCCCGGAATCAACCCCTCAGCGATAGCAAAACCAATCGCCAAGCAGAACATCAAGATAACAATCCAAGACATTTCTGTCCAAAATTGAACAAACTCCATTTTTGTTTCTCCTTGACAGTATTCTACCACATAATTCGACATTTGTAAATACCCAAATTAAAAAAAACGCTGATATGCTGCGCTTTTGTTAAATATTCTTAAATACTATTCTGAGGACCTCATAAAAAAGAATAGATATTGTTGTGCAAATCCACTTAAATTTCCAAACTCCTCCACTAATTTTTTTCTAATCAAAGTTCTGTTATCCTCTTCATAATAATATCGATTAAACATCTGATTTATCCAAGTATCAACTGGAAAAACATCTTTTTTCCCATAACCAAATAATAATATGCAGTCAGCAACTTTAGGTCCAACCCCTGCAAGAGCAATCAGCTTTCTTCTTAATTCTTCTGTCGGAAGGTTTTTCCATTCATATATCTCATTAATATCAATTTGACGAAGGACTTTATATAAATAAGGTGCACGATAGCCACAACCTATTTCCTTATAAAATTTTTCATCCACAGAAAGCAGTTTTTTATATGTCGGAAAAGCATAATAATTTTCTCTTTTCTCTCCCAATTTTTCACGCAGACGATTCAATATTAATTGTATTCGTTTTATATTATTATTAGCTGAAATTATAAAAGAAATTAGCACCTCAAATATATCATTCTTGAGTATTCTAATGCCATATCCAAATTTAATAGGTCTTTTCAAAATTTCAAACTTAGAAAGCTCTCGTTTTATCAATGAATAATCAGTTTTCAAATCAAAAAAATTTTCAAAATATTTTGCGTTAGAACATTCAATTTCAAATCCACTGACTGTTTCATTAATAATCGCTCTTTCTTCTTTTGAATAAACAACGTTTCCATCAAATGCAAAAATTTGTCCACACTCAAGAATATGTTGAGTGTTGAAGTCCTCTTTACCCGTTATAACGATTTTATTTTTTTTAATTTCATATTTCATATAAAAATTATATCACTTAAATAAAAAAATGACAAGAAAAAACGCAGATATGCTGCGTTTTCTAAATTTAATTATTCAATAATGCTTACGATCTTTTTGCCTTTTGAAGTTCCAAATTTAACAACTCCATCCTTTGTAGCGAAGATTGTGTAGTCTTTACCAAGACCAACATTAACACCTGGATAAACTTTTGTTCCACGTTGTCTAATGATAATTGATCCTGCAAGAACTCTTTGTCCGTCTGATGCTTTAACACCTAATCTCTTGCTTTGAGACTCTCTTCCGTTTTTAGAACTACCGCCACCTTTCTTGTGAGCAAAAAGCTGAATATTAATATTAAACATTCTCTTTTACCTCCAATTTCACATATTTTTTTTGATTTTTAATAATCTGTTTTAAAGTATCATAACAGGTCTTCATTAAAAGTTGAACCTTCTCATTTTTTACATCTTTTTCATCAATGATTAATTTTAAATATCCATCACTGACCTTGATAAAAGGATTTAGCTTCAATTCATCTTTTATTCCTAAGACAGTCATCTGAGTTGCTGTAGATATAGCAGCACAAAGAACTTCTTTTTCGGTATGTCCGTCTAGTTCGAAACCTGTAAACAATCCACTTTTTTTATAAATATTAATCTTTGTCATAATACTATTTCTTAATTGTTAAGATTTTTAATTCTGTATAAGGTTGTCTGTGTCCTTGCTTTGTTCTCACATTTTTCTTTGGCTTATATTTGAAAACAACAACTTTGTCTTCTTTACCGTGATTAAGAACTTCAGCTTCAACAACAGCTCCTTCAACGATAGGTGTTCCAACGATAGTTTTATCTGCATCAGAAACAAGAAGAACGTTTAAATTAATCTTATCTCCAACATTAGCATCAAGTTTTTCAACTCTGATTACTTCGTTAGCAGTAACTTTGTATTGTTTTCCACCACATTCAATAACTGCAAACATTGTTTTTACCTCCTCTATCCAAACTCGCTACGCAAAGGTGTCTTTCGAACTTCTAAACCACTCGTATGCGGATACAACGATAATATAACATAAAATTGAACAATTGTCAAGAGTTTTTAATATTTCTACCATAAAATGTTTTTCTTCCTCTCCAATAATAGAATATATATTTTTTATTAATTCTTTTCTAAGAGGATTTACTAATCTAAAAGTTTATCTACACTAAAAACATATTTTTCAAAAAAAAGAAGAAATTAAATTCTTCTTTTTTTATTTTAATTACTTTTTCTTGCTGTCTTTTCTAACAAGTTTTTTTCCTCTCTTATTCATCCTTACTCTTGAGATTACAAAGTATGCAACAACTCCGGCAAGAACTAAGCAAGCAAGAACGATTAAGATTATTCCAACTGTCTTTGTTGAAACACCAGCTTTCTTTCCTTCTGTTGAAACTTCGAAAGTCTTAGTAACTTCATTCGATTTAAGACCAACAGCATCTTCAACAGTGATTTTCAGTGTGTATGTTCCTGCATCTGTGAGATTATAACTGTATGAATTATCACCCTCTGCTATGTTTTCAATTTCAACTGTATTATTGTTATCATCAACTCTTGTCAAAACAACTTTCATTGTAGAAAGAAGTTGTTCCCTCATATCTGTATCTTGCTCAGTTTCTCCAACACCATATCCATTATCTGAAAGAACAATTTTTGAGATATCAAGTGTAAGAGTATCATTTAAATTATATTCGTCTTTCAAGAAGTCTTCTTTCAAGGCAACTTCTGGTTTTTCTGCATCTCCAACTTTAATTGAGAAAGTCTTTGAACCTGATTTTGCAGAATATTCAACACCGTTTTTATCAACAACTTTGTATGTGATTGTATAAACACCATTTGTTTTGAATTCATATGTGATTGTTTCAGTTGATGAAGCAAATTCTGATAACTTGATATTTTTTGTTGATCCATTTGGATCTGTAATTGTGATAATTGATTTATCTGTATCAACATCTCCATTAGCTCCTGCTGAGAAGATATTAATTGTTTCATTAAGTGAATAATTTGAACTATATCCTTGGCTTGAACCATAATTAATTTCAAATGTCTTAGATGAAGCATTTTCAGAAACAACAAGAGTATATTCATCACTTTCACGAACTTGAGTCTTAGCTGCTATTAAGGCATCTTTGATGTTTTGAGCGAGTGATGCGTATGAAGATTCATCATCAGCATAATATTTTGTTAATGATCCTCCTTCTTGATAGTAAACACCATTCTCATCCGTCTTTAAAAGATTGGAATCATAAACAGCAAAGTAGGCTTTGTATTTGAATGTATATGATCCGGCTTTTGTAAATTTATAATCCATTTCATTGGTTTTTTCATACGCTGGTCCTTGAACTTCAACCGAGAACATTTCCGCGGTTCCATCTTCACTAACACCATAAACTTTTCTATTATTTGAACCGTTATTAGCAAGGTTTGATGTAATTGAAGGAACTTCAAGAGTTATTGTATCTCCAACTGTCGCTGTTCCATTTCCATTTATTGAGGATGGGACATTAAGCTTAAAGAAATCTTGTTCAGTGCTTGTAGTCGTAAAATAATAATAAGTTGAGATAATGTTATTTGCTGGATCTTTAGCAACAATCATAACTTCATACTTGCTATTTCCACAAGCTGGAATAACTTTACCTGCATCGAAAGTGAACGTTTTATTTGCACCAAATGGGGTGTATGATGAACTTCCTGGCTCTGTTTCTATTTCTTCAAGTCTCTTTCCTGTTGAGTCAAGTAAGAAAACTTTAACTTTTGCAGACATAACTGCTACATAATCGTCTTCATAAACGATTGTTGGAAGTTCAACTTGTGAATTTTGTTCAAATGAACCAAGGTTAGGTGTTAAAACTTCAATGTTATTAACTTTTGTAGATTTAACTTCTGGTGCTTTTATGTCGTCGATATCTGAGATTGCAATAATTCTCTTATCTGTTCCTGTTTCACCAAAGTCGTTTGTAGCTTCGATATTGATTACTAAATATGCTGGATTTTCAGCACCAGCTTCTTCAATAGCTTTAGCAATATCTATCTTGTATTCTTTATCTAATGTTACAATATTCCCTGTCTGCGTGCTCTTATCTGCTTTTAAGAAACTGTAAGTTGTAACAATATCCATTCTCGAATCAACTTCATCTGTTGCTGTTGGTTCAGCAAATTCGATAACGTCTTTGCTAGTATATGAACTAGCAAATTTAGTTGTTGTAGAAACACTAGGAACTCCTGCTGAAACGACTGAATTTTCCTCAATAGTTAATGTATAAGCTTCAGATATTGTCTCAAGCCCTGCTTCATCTTGTGCACTATACTTAACTGTGTATGTTCCCTTTTCAATTTTATGTGTTGCAGTAATATACGCATATCCAGCATCAATCAAATCTTGTTTTTTAGCTTCTGCTTTTTCATTTGCATTATCTTTTGTGATTGTATCATCCGCTAAAACAGTTTTTAATATAGCATAATCTTCTTCATTGATAACTTTTAAGAACTTGTTATCTTTAAGCCATGCATTGGCTTTAGTCTCTGTTTTTCCTGAAGGAGCTCTTCCAAGCAAATCTGTT
>CAMEYT010000003.1 GCA_945947685.1 uncultured Bacillota bacterium
TGGAACACTGATTAGAACTGCTATGGCAAGTGGATTTAATGAAATTTATTTAATTGATTCTGTTAATGAAACAAATTCAAAGATGATACGAAGCAGTGCTGGTGCATGCTTTAATGTTAAATTATACTCACTTTCGAGAGAGGAGTTTGTATCTAAAGCGAAAGAATGGCAGTTAAATTTATTAAAAACAGATATGTTAGGTATTAACATATTTAAATATAAAACAAATCAAGTGGTTGGAGTTGTTATAGGTAACGAAGGGAAAGGAGTTTCAAAAGATATCTCTTCAATATGTAATGAGGTTGTTAGCATTCCTATGAAACCAGGGATTGAAAGTTTAAATGCTGGTGTAAGTGGTGCAATAATAATGTATGAAATAAACAAAGATAAATTTTAGGAGGTAAAGGATGTCAGGACATAGTAAATGGCATAATATTCAAAATACAAAAGGTAAAGCAGATGCAGCTAGGAGTAAAATTTTTACAAAGATTTCAAGGGAAATTGCTGTAGCTGTTAAATTAGGTGGCTCAAATCCAGCAAACAACGCAAAGCTTGCATCGTTGATTACTAAGGCCAAACAAAATAATATTCCGAATGATAACATTGATAGAACAATCAAGAAAGCTTCAGGTGAACTTGGTAGCGTAAACTATGAATCTTGCACATATGAAGGTTATGGTGTTGGTGGCTCAGCTGTCATTGTTGAGTGCTTAACAGATAATAAAAACAGAACAGCCGGGGATGTTCGCCATGCTTTTGATAAGTTTGGAGGAAGTTTGGGTGCAACAGGTTGTGTTTCATATTTATTCCAAAGAAAAGGTGTTATCGTAATTCCTCGTGTTGAAGGGCTTGATTCAGATATGCTTATGTTAGATGCATTGGATGCTGGAGCAGTTGATGTTCAAGAATATGACGATGAAGTTGAAGTAATTACAACTCCTAATGATGTTCAAACTGTCAATGAAAAACTTGAAAAAGCAGGGTATAATAGCTTCTCCGCAGAAGTATGTTTAGTTCCAGATAATTATGTTGATTTAGATGAAACTAAAATGGCTACATTTATGAGAATGCTTGATATGTTGAACGATTTAGATGATGTTCAGGAAGTTTATCATAATGTTAATCTTCCAGAGAATGATGATGAAGAAGAATAATGAAAATGAAGAGAAACATCTCTTCTTTTTTATGTAGTAGAAAATGTTATTTGGCGACAAATTTTGAGTTTTACATTAGAGAGAATTCAAGAGTAATAGTAAATAGTTGCAATAAAATTTTGCAAAAATTTATCAATGCTATTTTATTTGACTTATTTTATATAATGGTGTAAACTAAAACTATGATAATTTTAGGAATAGACCCAGGGTATGCAATAGTCGGTTATGGAGTGATAGATAATTCTAGAAATAATGCCGTGATTGACTATGGAGTAATTACAACACCAAAAGAAGATTCAATCGCAGTAAGATTAAAGACGATAGAAGACGGCTTAATTTATCTAATAGAAAAATATAAGCCTGAAGTCCTTGCTATTGAAGAGCTTTTTTATTTTAAGAATCAAAAAACTGTAATTCCAGTTGCTGAAGCAAGAGGTGTAATTCTATTAACTTGTCAAAAGTATATAGGGAAAATTTATGAATATACGCCACTTCAAATAAAACAAGCTTTGACAGGTGTAGGAAGGGCAGATAAGGCACAAGTTCAGTTTATGGTTAAGACTATCTTAGGGCTAAAATCAATCCCAAAGCCAGATGATGCTGCTGATGCTTTAGCTGTTGCACTTTGTCATAGTCAAACAAGTCCAAGGTTGAATATAAATCAAGTTTAAGGAGTGAAAATGATAGCATTTTTAGTAGGAATAGTTGAGGAAAAAAGAGAAGGCATTTTGGTAATGAATGTCAATGGTGTTGGATATGAACTATGTATATCTAATAATTCTTTAGTTGCTCTTCCACAAATTGGAGAAACAACAAAAGTATTAACATATATGGCTGTTAGAGAAGACGGCGTATCCCTCTTCGGATTTACTTCAAGAGAAGAAAAAGATCTGTTTTTAAAATTAATAACTGTAAGTGGAGTTGGTCCTAAATTAGCACTTTCTGTCTTGTCAGGAATGAGTATATCTGATTTAACGATAGCAATCAATAGAGAAGAGGTTAATCGTCTTGCAAAAATTAAGGGATTAGGTAAAAAAACAGCTGAAAGAATATGCTTAGAACTTAAAGACAAAGTTAATTCTATGATTCTTCCTCTTGAAATGGGGGGAATCCCAGTTGAAATTGATGAAGAGGCCGTAAATATAGCTACTGAAACACTTATTTCACTTGGAATTAATAAAAATGAGGCATATAGATTAGCAAGGTCATATGCAAAAGATGGGGCTACAGCAGAAGAGATTATATCAAAAGCGTTAAGGGGGTATAGATCATAATGATGGAAGAAGATAGATTTATAACTAGCACAAAAAATATGACTGATGCAGAAATTGAAAACTCGCTTAGACCGACAACTTTTGATGAATATGTTGGACAAGAGAAGATTAAAGATAGTTTATCAGTTTATATTAAAGCAGCAAAATCAAGAAAAGAGAGCTTGGATCATGTGTTACTATATGGCCCACCGGGATTAGGAAAAACAACATTATCCCATATCATTGCAAATGAAATGGGTTCACAATTTAAGATTACATCAGGACCTGCAATAGAGCACGCTGCAGATTTAGCGGCTATCTTAACAAATTTGAACGATAATGATGTTTTATTTATCGACGAAATTCACAGATTAAATAAAACTGTTGAAGAAATTTTATATCCAGCAATGGAAGACTTTGCATTAGATTTTATTGTTGGGAAAGGCCCTTCAGCAAAAAATATGAGATTGGCAATTCGTCCTTTTACTTTGATTGGAGCAACAACCCGTGCAGGAATGCTTTCAAATCCATTGAGAGATAGATTTGGGGTCGTTTGCAGATTAGAATTATATCAACCTGAAGAATTGCAAACAATTATTGAAAGATCGGCTAGAATATTAAATATTTCTATCGCTCCAGAAGCTAGTTTAGATATTGCTAAACGTTCTAGGGGAACTCCTAGAATTGCAAACAGATTACTGAAAAGAGTAAGGGATTATGCACAAGTTATTGGTGAAGGAAAAATTACTAAAGAAATAGCAGATAAAACTCTTAAAATTATGGAAATTGATAACTTAGGACTTGACTTCATTGATAGAAAAATCTTAACATCGATAATTAAAAAGTTTGGAGGTGGTCCTGTTGGACTTGAAACTCTAGCAGCTACAATCTCAGAAGATTCAAGCACGATTGAAGATGTTTATGAGCCTTATTTATTACAATTAGGTTTCATTGCTAGAACACCAAGGGGAAGAGTAGCCCTTGAACCAGCATATAAGCATATGGGGATAGAATATATAAGCAAATGAAAGAAATAGAAGATAAAAAATATTTAAAAAGCACATATTATTATGATTTACCAGAGGAATTAATAGCACAAACTCCAGTTGAGCCAAGAGATCATTCGCGGCTTTTAGTATATAATCGAAAAACTGGGGAGATTTTTCATCAACATTTTTATGATATAGTAAATTATTTAAAAAAAGGGGATGTCCTTGTAATCAATAATACAAGAGTTTTGCCTGCTAGATTGATAGGATATAAAGATACTGGAGCAAAAATTGAGATTTTACTTCAAAAAAGAATAAATCTAACTGATTGGGATGTAATTGCAAAACCTACAAAAAGATTAAAAGTTGGCACAAAGGTATCTTTTAGCAGAGATTTAGCTTGTTATATCACTGAAATTGGAGAATATGGCTGCTGTAAAGTAAAATTTGAATTTGAAGGAGTTTTTGAACATAGACTATCAGAAGTTGGAACAATGCCTTTACCTCCATATATCCACGAGAAACTTAAAGATAAAGAAAGATATCAGACGGTTTATTCGAAAATTGAAGGATCAAGTGCAGCTCCAACGGCAGGATTACATTTTACAAAAGAATTGCTGGCAAAAATCCGTGATATGGGAGTTGAAATTGTTGAAGTCCTACTACATGTTGGGTTAGGAACTTTTCGTCCTGTTAAAGAAGATAACATTTTAAATCATAAAATGCATTCGGAATTTATTGAAATGACAGAAAGTAATGCAGAAATTATAAATAAAGCAAAAAAAGAGGGGCGTAGAGTTATTGCCGTAGGAACGACAAGTATCAGAGTTCTTGAAAGCTGTGCGAAAGATGGACTCATTCTTCCTCAAAAAAGAGAGACAAATATCTTTATATATCCAGGCTATAAATTTCAAATTGTTGATGCATTAATTACAAATTTTCATCTTCCGGAAAGCACATTAATTATGCTTGTTTCAGCTTTTTGTGGAATAAAAGAAACTATTAATATATATAATGTGGCAGTAAAGGAGAGATATAGATTCTTTAGTTTTGGGGATGCGTGTTTTTTCTATTAAAATGAATATATTGTAGCAATTATTAAAGAATAAATACTATATATAGGAGAATTATGAGTAATAAGTTTAGTTTTGAAGTTATAAAAGAATGTCCAAAGACTGGTGCAAGAGCGGGGATTTTTCATACTCCACATGGAGATATATTAACTCCGGTATTTATGCCTGTTGGAACTCAAGCAACAGTAAAAGGTCTTAAAGTAGAAGATTTAAAAAATCTTAATGCACAAATTATACTATCAAATACATATCATTTATATTTAAGACCGGGCGAAGATATAGTAAAAAGAGCCGGAGGATTACATAAATTTATGAATTGGGATAGGCCAATTTTGACAGATAGCGGCGGATTCCAAGTTTTTTCATTATCCGATTTAAGAAAAGTAACAGATGATGGAGTGGAATTTAGATCTCACTTAAATGGAGCAAAGCACTTTATTACTCCTGAAAAATGTATGGAAATTCAACACGCTTTAGGTGCGGATATAATTATGGCTTTTGATCAATGTACTGAAGCAGGAGCTTCTTATGCAGAAGCAGTAGAGGCAAAGAGAAAAACGAAAATGTGGCTTGAAAGATGTTATAAGGCGCATAATAATGAAAATCAAATGTTATTCCCAATTATTCAAGGCAATATATATAACGATTTAAGAGCACAATGTGTGCAAGATTGCTTGCCTTACGCAAAGTGTGGAATTGCCATTGGAGGACTGTCTGTTGGAGAAGAAAAAGAGGTAATGTATGATGTATTGGACCACTTACAACCTTTACTTCCAAAAGAGCAGCCTCATTATTTGATGGGAGTAGGTTCGCCAGATTGTCTCATTGAAGGATTCGCACGAGGAATTGATATGATGGATTGTGTTCTCCCAACAAGAATTGCAAGAAATGGGACCGCATTTAGTAGAACGGGAAGGATGGTGCTTAAAAATGCAAAATACAAAGATGATTTCACCCCTTTGGATGAAGAATGCGACTGCTATTGCTGTAAGCATTATTCAAGAGCGTATTTAAGACATCTTATTAATGCTGATGAAATGCTTGGTGGAGAATTATTAAGTATTCATAATTTAAGATTTTTAACAAGGCTTGCTGAACAATGTAGACAGGCAATTTTAGAAGATAGATTCCCAGAATTTAAAGAAAATTTTTTAAAGAATTATAAATTTTAGTTATATAAATATAACATAATAGTCCTTAAATATGGTTTATAATATTATAATCATATGTTTTTTCTGTAAAAATTTATTAGTTAAAAGCATTTGACATATTAATTTTAATGTTGTATAATCAAAATGATGATTGATTATTTTACAATTAATCATATTAAAAGGGGTAAAAGTATGAGTATTAGCATGATTAATGCTGTGTCTCCTGCTATTGCCGTTGTGATTGGAATCGCAGGCCTTATCGTTGGTTTAGTTGGTGGGGGTCTGTTATATAAACTTTTTGCAACAAAGAAACTTGGAAAATCTAAATCAAATGCGGTTAAGATTATCGAAGAGGCATATGCAGAAGCCAAAGCGATAAAAAAAGAAGCTATAGTAGAATCCAAAGAAGAATCACTTAAACTTAGAGAACAAGTTGAAAATGAGGTTAAAGAAAGAAGAAACGAAGCTTCAAAATTAGAGGAAAGACTTAACCAGAGAGAAGAATTTATCGAAAAGAAAGAACTTTCTATAGATAAACGTTCTGAACAACTGGAAGCTGAAAAGAAAAATATTGAAGATGAAAAACTTCAAATCAAAAAAAATCAAGAAGAAAATGAAAAATTAAAAGAGGATATTCTTAGAAAACTTGAAGAAGTTAGCAGAATGACAACAGCTGAAGCTAAAAACGAATTAGTCCAAGCTATGACTGAAGATGCTAAAAAAGAAGCAGGTTTAATTATTAAGAAAATTGAAGATGAAGCTAAAGATAATGGAGAGAAGAAAGCTAGAGAAATCGTTGCAACTGCTATTCAAAAATGTGCAACTGAATTGACTAGTGAAATGACTGTATCGGTCGTACCTCTTCCTACAGATGAAATGAAGGGCAGAATTATTGGAAGAGAGGGCAGAAACATTCGAGCAATCGAAGCAGCCACTGGTGTTGAATTGATTGTTGATGATACCCCAGAAAGTATTACAGTTTCAAGTTTTGATCCAATTAGAAGAGAAATTGCTCGTTTAAGCTTAGAAAAATTAGTCGTTGATGGAAGAATTCATCCAACTAGAATTGAAGAAATCGTAGAAAAAATGACTAAAGAAGTTGATAAATCTATTAAAGAAGCAGGGGAAAAAGCTTGCGAAAAAGTTCAGATTTATAATCTTAATCCAGAATTAGTAAAAATTCTTGGTAGATTAAAATATAGAACAAGTTATGGTCAAAATGTTTTACAACATTCCATTGAAGTGTCTGTTATCGCTGGGTTGCTTGCAACAGAACTTGGTGCAGATGTAAAAATTGCAAAAAGAGGAGGATTCCTCCATGATATAGGGAAAGCATTAGACCATGAAATAGAAGGGACACACGTTCAAATAGGTGTAGATTTAGCAAAAAAATACAAAGAAAGCCCAGAAGTTATTCACTGTATTGAGGCACATCATTTTAATGTTGAATTTAGAAGTATTGAAGCAGTTATTGTCCAAATTGCTGATGCTATTTCAAGTTCTAGACCTGGAGCAAGAAGAGAGAGTTTTGAAGCATATATCAAAAGGTTACAACAACTTGAAGAAATTTCTAACAGTTTTAAGGGTGTAGAAAAGTCATTTGCCGTTCAAGCTGGAAGGGAAGTTAGAATAATTGTAAAGCCAAATGAAATTTCTGATAATGATGCTATGTTTCTTGCAAAAGATATTGCTAAGAGAATTGAAGATGAAATGCAATATCCTGGACAGATTAAAGTCAATGTTATTAGAGAATCTAGATTTACAGAAACTGCAAAATAATAACTAAAAACATATTAGAATTTTCTTTCTAATATGTTTTTTTAATAAAATGAAATCAATTAGAATAAATATGTTATATGATAAATTTTTTTATTACAAATTTTTCCGCACATATAGATTAGGCAATTTTCTTAATTCCAATGATTCCGACCTTAGAATGCAGAATCTCTATTCCTTTTGGTTTTTCATTTTCTAATTTTAATGCAATGAGAATATTATTTTTATCTTTTCTTGGCAGCATTACTCCCAGCATTTTTATTATTTTGATTACAAAATTAATTAAATCGAGGGTTTCAAAAATAAATATTTATTCACAATTAATAAAGAAATATGAAAAGAAAATCAAAAAATTAAATGAAAAAAATTCTCTTTTAAAAAAGCTGGGCTATCTATTTACATTTGTTGCAATTCCTCTTCCGTTAACAGGAGTATGGTCGGGAAGTCTTATTGCTGGTTTAACTGATTTACCAACATACCCATCATTTTTAGCAATATCATTGGGTAGTCTAGTAGCGTCCTCTATAATGCTAATTTGTAGTCAATTCTTTGGTTCTTCTGTAATTTATTTGCTTTTTATATCATTAATAATGATTTTAATTGTAGGCTTAATTACTTTAATAAAAAAAATAAAGAGAAAATAAATTCTCTTTATTATTTACATTTTCAATATCAGCATTGATGGCACTTAGCTGTTCCTGAGCATAATATAATGCCTAATAATAAATATTATTAAAATTATTGAAATTGGGAGGAATAGAGTAGTTGAACAAGCAGGAATATTATTTATCGACATACCACATGCCAGGTTCAAACAAAATACTATTACAGATAAAATAACTGCGCTTCCAATTACTACAACAAAATTAAATAATGGTCTTGGGACTTTGCTAGGGACCTTTTTAAACATATATAATCTTACCAAAACATAAATGAAATATAGTATAGGGAAGAGATAATACATAAAGTTTGTATTTGTGTTTGTTAATCCTAATTTGCTAAATAGTAGATAGAGCAATCCGCAGCAAACTGACATAAATCCAAAAATTATCAACTCAACAATAAAATTTATTTTATTTGTGTTATGTAAAGTTCTTTTTCCTGTCCTTTTAAATACTTTAAAGGATATATTCTGATTTTCATAGTATTCTTTTAAATCATCATAATTATCAAAATCTTCATTTAAATTCTTAGTTGTTACATTTTCTACAGGTTTTTCAATTTGGCTCTTTAAATATAAATTCTCAAGTCTTGCTTTTACATCCGAACAATTTGGGTCAATATTTGTATCTCTCTTTGGAGCGGGGAGAACAGTTTCTTGTTGAGTGTTTAAGAAAGTAAATTTTGGTGGTTCAAATTTTCTAGAAGGGATTACATAATCCACTCTATCTGTTATAAATTTCCCGTCATCTGTAAGAGTTTTTTCTTTATCAATATTTAGTTTTATTTCTTCCTTTTCTTCTTCTTTTTCAATCTTTCTGGTATCTTGTCTATTCAATAAATCTAAGTTTATTTCTTCATAATTGCCTTGTCTAGTTTGTAATAAAGCTTGCTTCAATTCAGATATATTCTCAGCTTTTTTCTCTCTTTCACGCTCCATTTCAATAGGGGTAGAACTATTTACAACCATTTCAATTTGATTTTCAGAGAAACTTCTTCTCTTTTTATATTTATTATAGTCCATAGTTACATTAAATAATTTTTTATTATATTCGCTTGTTTGGCTGTTTTCTTGTATATAATTTTCATCTTTAGGTAAGAATACTGCGTCATTTTTAACGGTTTGAATCTTTTCTTCTCCATTTAATATAGATTGCTGCATTCCAATAACATTATTTTCAGATATATCTTCTATAATATTGCTTTCTTCTTTATTCTCTACCTTTAAATCTTCTGTTTCTGTTATATTATTTTTAAATAAACTTTCTTCATCTCTGGATATTACTTCATCATCTTCACTAACAATAGGTGAGTGCGTAGGGATTAAATCAACTTCCTCAGCTTCAGCATTTTCATTAGAAACAATTTTTACATCTATTTTTTCATTATCTTCAGAGTTTTCATATTCAATTTTATCTTCGTCAGGAATTTCAGCGAAGAAATCATCATAGTCTTCGAAATTCTCTTTTACAACTGATGTTTCTATTTTTTCTTCATTATTGGTCTTACTTTCTATATTTTGCTCATTTGGAATAATATTTTCTTCAGAATTTTCGAATATTTCCTTTAATTTAGCAAGTTCTTTTCTTCCGGCTTCTGTAATACTCGAATAAGCACATTTAGGCCCTTTAGTACTTTCTTTTAAATAACTTGATATATATTTTAATTCTTTCATTCTGTTAATGTTAGAGTAGAGGCTAGGTAATTTTATCTCAATACCAGAACGTTCTTTTATTTTTTCAATTAATTCTAATCCATACATATCTTTTTCTTCAAGACAACTTAAAATTAAATATGATAATTGTCCTTTTGCTAATACCGCAGCAGCCATAGATATATTCTCCTTCCTAGATTTCTAGATACTATGATTATATATAATAATAAAAAAATAGTCAACTTTTTTAAATAGATTTGACAAAAAATATCAATAAATTAGTGGTGTTATGACAAAATGACTACAATATATTGATTTTAAAAATATCTTTAAATAATTATTTAAAAAATTTGTGTTTTTATAAAGATTATGATAGACTAAAGCAGTATGGAATTAATAAGACAAAATAGAAAAACGATAGTTATAACTGTAAACGAAAATGGGGAAGTTATCATAAAAGCTCCATATTTTATTCCTGATTCAAAAATTTATTCATTTTTAAATGAAAAACAATCTTGGATTTTTAAGCAGCAACAAAAAATTAGAAATAGAATAAATGTAATTAATTCATATGATTTTGTCAATTATGTCTATGTAAATGGGCAAAAATATGATTGGAAAGAGGTAAAACAGGGGAAAAGAAAGAGTAAAGCTACATTTTACACCCAAGAATTTAATAAAAATGTGATAAAAAGGGCAGAAAAGTGGGGGATTCTGTTCGAAAAGAAGATTTTATTTAAATTATGTAATTCTAAATGCATTTGGGGTAGTTGTAATGCAAAAAATATTATAAAATTGAACTGGAAGATGATTTTACTTCCAATTGAATTACAAGATTATATCATCGTTCACGAATTATGTCATACAAAGCAATTAAATCATTCTACAAAATTTTGGGAGGAGGTTGCACATCTTTTACCAAATTATAAAATATTAAGAAATAAATTGAAAGAATATTCATTTTTATTAAAAACTGATGTATTATAATGTCCAGATTTAATAATATTTTAGTAAAAGTTTAGGGAATAATTATAAAAAATTTGTTTTTTAAAGCAGTTATATCTATTCGTAAAACACAAGTTTTACGAATAGATGACAATAATATCCCGTTTTATAATAAGTATTATGTTATATTTTTATAATAATTCTTTTTCATAATACTGAAACAAAATATATGTTTATTATAAATCTATTTTATTAAATAACAAAATAAAAAGCCACTATTATGTAGCTCTTTTATTTATTTTTAAATATTCTTTATAAATTTACTAAACAAAATTATTGAATTCTTTGTCAATGGCGATTTAAATAATTTTAATGATTTATCTTCTGTTGTAACAAAATCCTCCATATTTGCCATATTTAAATAATTTATTATATTTACTGTTATTTGATATAAATCATTTCCTTGATATATCTGATCTGGAACGTTATATAATAAACTTTCTAGAAAGAATTGACTAGGAATTTCTTTAGTGATATTTTTAAATAAAGTATTGAAGATTTTTAATTCTTTTAGAAAA
>CAMEYT010000004.1 GCA_945947685.1 uncultured Bacillota bacterium
ATTACTTATTCAGATATCCCTTTGTTGGAGAGAAACACCTTTTACAAAATTATGGATTATTTCTCATCTAACAATTTAAATGCTATGAAATTTGATAGAGGATTGGTCTATAAAACAGAATTTCTTCAAGATGCAATTGATTTAGATCCTGTAGTTAAAAAATATTTTGGAGGGAAGGATTTTGAGCGTATAGAAGATGCGAGCGACTTTGCAAGAGCTTACACTTTTTTACAGAACAAGATAAAGAATTATCACAAAAATAACAATGTGGTGCTTTTAGGAGAAGATACAATTTTTATCGATGCAGACGTGGAAATAGAAAGCGGAGTGATTATATATCCAAACAATATTCTTAAAGGACAAACATATATTGGTAAAAATGTTGTTCTAGAGAGTGGAAATACAATTTCAGATAGTATTATTTCTAATAATTGCATTATTGAAAAGAGTGTTATCATCAAGAGTAAGGTTGAAGAAAATAAGAGTGTAAAACCATTCACTATAGTGGAGAATGAGAGTATATAATGGTAATAATAATTGGACTGGGGAACCCAGGAGCAGAATATGAAAAAACTTATCATAATATGGGCTTTTTGGCAATAGATAGATTGTCAAAGTTTTTTGGTATTCAGTTAACAAAATCTGGACAAAAATCTCAGTATGGTGAAGGTGTATATAATGGAGAAAAAATAATCCTTGTAAAACCTCAGACATATATGAACAATAGCGGTGAATCGGTATTGATGTGGAAAAATAAATTTAAAGATGCTAAGATTATTGTTTTAGTGGATGATATAGATCTCCCTCGTGGAGTAGTTCGATTTAGAGAGCACGGAAGTGCTGGAACACATAATGGGCTAAGAAGTATAGTTTCATACATTGGGCAAGACTTCGAGCGAGTAAAAATAGGAATAGGAAGAGAGGAAGGAGACCTTGCACATTATGTTTTATCGAAAATTGACCCAAGATTTGTCGAGGAAAGTATGGATAAGATGTCTCAAATCGTTTTAGAAAGGTTAAAATATTATAAAAATAAATAATATCAAGTTAAAAAGCAAAAAATCACTTGATAAAAATGTGTTTTTGTTGTATAATGAACGCATTAAAGACATAAAGGAGAACTGATGAAAGAAAAATCAATGAAAAAATCTGTTGCGTTATTATGTATGGGATTGGTTTTAGGGGGCTCGGTTATCACGGGGTGTTCTCTTGTTACATTGAACTATGAAACATATTTAAATGCTGTAGCTGCAAGAATTGAATTTAATGACGGGTCGAAAATTGATATCACTAGAAAGGATTTGAGAACAGCTTATAACACTTATGGATTTAGTCAATATATTGAAAATGGATTAACAGAAGAAGAAGCTAAAACAAAGGCTTTGGATTATCTTGTTTCAAAAAAATTATCAATTAGAGATGCAGAAAAGAGAGCGCGAGAAGTTAATGCAGACGATGCAATATTGACAACAAAAGAAAAAACATATCTCTGGGAAAGAACTTACTCTGCAATGATCAGTAATATAGATAGTTATATGAACAAACAAGAAAATTCATCAGAAGAGGATACGACTGCTCAAACACGTGAAGTTTTTGAAAAAAAGTGTGAATTGGTTTATAACCCTGAAACAAAGAAATATAGCTTGGAGCTTCCAGCTAGTGAACTTTCAGATTATGAAAGCCATAAATTCTGGAGCGACGGGAATAAAGATACAGAAACTGAAGAAGGCAAGGAAGCAATTTTTGCTGGAATGCTTGACTATATAAGATTGAGTTCAGCAAATAAGGATGCTTATCAAAAATATCTTCAAGAAGTTAGGACAAGCGAGAAGGAATTGAAGCTGTCAACTGATGCGAAGAGCGTATTTTTCAGAGAGATAGACAGAGTCTATGGCATACTATACGACGCATTTATGGTGTCAAAATATGAAGATTATATTTGTAGTAATGAGAATAATAATGTAGTAATTTCACAGATGTTAGACCTTTACTCGAGTAAAGTTAGAAACGCATACACAACATATTATGGCACAGACCAAACAGACGCCGTTAAAGAAAAATCTGGGGATATTTATTATTTCAACGAAGGAATAAACTGGTTTTATGTTACTCAAATCCTTATAAAATTTGACGAAGATGAACAAAGTAAATACGATGAATATACAGCAGAAATTGAGAAACTCAAGAATGATGAAGAAACTAATGGAGCTACTATAAAGTATTATAATGAAAAGATAGATGAGTTATATAAAAATCTTGAGGGAATCCAGAGAGTGGAAACAAGTAAAAATGTTTTCAATACTCAAGATGATGTAAAAGCTGGAAACGCAAGTGTTGTTTTCGAAAATATTGTAAAACAAGTTAATACAAAGCATACAAATCTTGAAAAAATAGAAAAATTCGATGATTTGATTTATGTTTACAATGAAGACCCTGGAATAATGAATACAACATATAACTATATTGTTGGAGTTGATTATACAAAACCAACAACGAAAGATGACGGAGAAGTTGTCCCTTATACAGTTTATTCTAATTGGGTTGAAGAATTCAATACAGCTGCTATAGAGTTATATAATCACGGATATGGTCAAATTGGCGATATATATGGAGTAACAACAGACGGGATGGATTATACATTGGAATATGATGCTGATAATTCGAGCTATAAAGGTTTAATCAGAACGAGCTATGGTGTTCATATTATGATGTATGCTGGCGAAGCTAAGAATCTCTTCAATAACATTGATGCAAATTTTGAGGCGAGTGAAGATGCAATTCAAAAATTATATGATACGCGTTTGAAGGCATCGACAGCAAAAACATATTTTGATGCTCTATATGAAGAATGTGTGCCAGAAAAATCATCAATTTCACAAACGATGGATTTAAATAGATTGAAGAGTGAAACAACAAATATAACATATTTCCCTAAATCATTCTAATAAAATATGTAAAAACCTTGTTAAAAATTGACAAGGTTTTATTTTTTTGTTATACTTGTACCACGATGTGGTTTAAAAGAAAGAAAGATAAAGAGATTGAAGAGAAGGAAGAGATATCTTCTCGTTTTTCATCGATTGAAGACCTTTCTAGTATAGATGTTGAAAAGCTCTCGGATGAAGAGAAAGAAGTCTTGGAAAAGGAAAAGAAAAAGAGAGAAACTGATAAACAACATCTAGATGAATCAGAAAAGAAAGTTTCAAAGCAGAGTCAGAAAAAGAAAAAAATATTGACGATTGTGCTTTTTATTATAAATATCTTGGTTGTTGCCGGATTGCTAACATATCAATTAATTCAAGAACCGTTCGTTCCAATTAGTGGATTAGGATTAAATCCTTGGATGTTAATATTGCTTTTCTTTGTATTTTTTGTAATGATGGTCTTGGATACATTAGAAATATCCTATCTATTAAAAATGGATACTGGGAAGTGGAGAATATGGCTAGGTTTTAAAACAACCCATTTCTGTCGTTACTACGATGCTATAACACCATTATCTATCGGTGGAGAACCTGCAGCTGTTGCATACTTAAGAAAATATGATGTGCCAGCTTCTTCAGCTCTTTCTATCCCTATCGGGAAATCAATTATTTTTTATCATATTGGATTTTTGATTTTGTCTGTTATGGCGTTAATTGTTTCTGCAGTTAGACAAGAGTTTGGGGCTTTTGCATCCATTATGTCAATTTTAGGATTTGTATTTTCTTTTTCTCTTCTATTTGTAGTTATTTTCTTATCAATTAGTAAAAATTTTGGGAAAAAATTAGTAATAAAAATTTTAAAACTACTACAAAAAATGAAGATAATTAAAAATTACGAGAAACAATATCTTAGAGTAACAAACTATGTGGATGAATTTCAAAGCACCTGCAGAAGGTATATGAAATCATTTAAGGATTTCTCAGTAAACTTCTTTTTAACAATAGGCAGATTGATATTATTGTATTCAATGCCATTTATTATTTATTGTTGCTTCTATACAGACGGGACTGCTGATTTATTCTTTAAATTCTTTATTTGTGGTATATTGACGGATTTATCTTCAAGTTGTTTCCCCCTTCCAGGAGGAACGGGAATGAATGAAATTACGTTTAGTGCATTGTTTAGCTCTTACTTTACAGGCGGAAGACTTTTCTGGGCGGTTCTCCTTTGGAGATTTATGACATATTATCTATATATATTTATTGGAATCACAATTCAAGCGTATGATGTCTTCTATGGGAATAGAAAATATAAATGGATAAAAAAGCAAAAAGAACTACAGTTAGAAACTGATAACTTTAGACAGATACAAATACAAAAGTTTAGAAAAGAAAGAGCTTTACGAAGAAAGAAAGAAATAAAAAATATGTAAATTGAATTAAAAATTTAAAATGGGCAATATTTTAATTATGAAAAAAATATTGCTCATTTTTTTAATTATTCCTTTTGCTATGAGTTTTTATTTTAGACAAGTAGATGAATCTTTTCTTTCCATGGATGGAATAGATAAAGTCTATGTTGTTACAAAAGACAAAACAGAGGAGTTTAATGCTTTGCAAACGGCACAATACAACTATGTTTTATTTGATGAAGGATTGAATACAAACAAAATTAAACCAGAGGGATTTGTATTATATATGACTAAAGAACTGGATGAATTAAAATCGGATTTAAACTTGTTAATTGATAGGCAAGAAGTAATTAATGATATGCAAATTTATTATGGATATACGCCTTTATACAATGATTTCGTTATATCCAATAACAAAAGGATTAACACACAAATAGTTGTGAGAGGAGATAAGTTGATTGTTGGTTTTCCGATGATACTTAGTGGATTTTAAAAATGTATGTATATAAAAGCTAAAAATGTCAATAAAGTTTTTGGAGGTAAAAATGGAAGCGAAAAAAAGCAGTAAATTTATGGATTTCATAAGAAAATTTGGAGTGTATATTGTTGCAGGAATGTTGATTATTGTAATTGGTGTAACTCTAGCAGTTGTTTATACGAATAATGCTGGAGAAAGTGTAGTAGATGTAGATAATAAGAAAAACGATGACAAAGAGCAAGATAATACAAGTCAAGTAGAGGAAAAGGAACCTGAAAAAGATAATAATGATAATAATAATGAAGAGCCTGTTGATGCTGAACCAATTTCGTTTGGTTTGCCTATGAATAATGCAATAATTATAAAGGATTATACAGATAACAAACTAGAGTATAATCCAACATTAGATAGATGGGAAGCTCATTACTATATTGATATGACAGCTGATGACTTAAATGTTTATTCAGTTTTAGATGGGAAAGTTCTTTCAGTCGATTATGACTATTTAACTGGTTATGTTATTAAAGTTCAACATAGCGATGACTTTGTAAGTTGTTATGCTTCTCTAAATGATAAAGTTTATGTTAAAGCAGGAGATAATGTTAAGAAGGGAGATAAACTTGGAATCGCATCAAGTATGGCTAGCAGTTCAAGTAAATATGGGGATCATTTGGAATTTACTCTCCTAAAAAATGATAAGAAGGTTGACCCAAATAATTATCTAAATTTACAAAATAAATAGTAAAAAAGTTGAACTAGTTTCAACTTTTTTTTAGAATAAGTTGCTTTTTGTTTTTTATTATGTTAGAATATAGGCATCTAGGAGGATAAAATGACAACATTAGAAAAAGTGAAGGGTTTAGTTTCAGATCATTTGTGTATACCTGTAGATAGTATTGCCGACGATGCTGACATTGTAAAAGATTTAAACGCAGATTCGATCGACTTAGTTGAAATGGTAATGACATTGGAAGATGAGTTTGGTATTTCAATACCAGATGAAAAAATCGGTGGGATGAAGACAATTTCTGATATCGTAAAATTCATTGATGAAAATAAATAGATTGATTATTAATTATTTAGCACTTCAATTTTGAAGTGTTTTTTTATTCTGTAAAAATTTTGATGTAAAAATCATTTATCCTAATAAAAAATAAAGATATCATATAATTAATCCTCTTTCATTTTAATTATACAAAAAACGACATAAACTGACATCCATTTGAATAAATTAATACAACGGAGGTCGGTGTGAATAATTATATAAAAGAGAGGGTTTTATTAATAGGAAGATATGTAAAAGAAACGAAGCAAACAGTTAGAGAAGCAGCGAAAGAATTTGGGATCAGTAAAAGTTCAGTGCATTTGGATTTATCAAAGAGATTAAAAAAAATTGACCCGAAACTATGGAAGGAAGTTAATGCAATTTTGTCAAACAACTTTAATGAAAAACATATAAGGGGGGGGGAAGCAACAAGAAAAAAATATTTATTAAAAATGCGAAATATGCAAACTTTTAATTAATAAAAAAATAAAATATAATATAAGATTAAAAAAATAAATTAAAGAAAAAAATAAATTAAAAATTAAAAAAAATAATTAAATCGTGGAATATGCACTATTTTAAAAAATAACGCATTATTTTGCGTTATTTTTTAATTATTCTTCATTTTTTTTATTATTTTTTTCCCATAAATTAAATCTTTCTGGATGAGTAATTGCAGTAAATATTTTTTTCTTCGAGTCATCATAATTTTTATCTAATAATTTTAATAATTGTTTTATTTTTTCTCGTTGAGTGTGTTTATCTGCAGGACAAATGTTTTTGACAATAGGAAGATTTTTTGAATTTTCAATAATCTCATTTTCGGAGACAAAAAGCATAGGTCTAATAACAGTGATATCAGTGCGAGATAGATAAGTGGAAGGCTGAAAGGTTGACAGGCGTCCTTCAAAGAATAAGGACATTATGAACGTCTCAATTAAGTCGTCCATATGATGTCCAAGGGCAACTTTGTTGCATCCTAATTCTTTAGCAAAAGAATTTACTAACCCGCGACGCATATTTGCGCATAAACTACAGGGATTTTTCTCCTTTCTAATATCAAAAATAATTTCAAAAACATTGGTTACTTTTTTATAAAATAGCACATCTATTTTTTTGCAATATTTCTCAATCTCAGAGAAGTCCATTTGTTCGTTGGATAAATCTATCGACACTGCAATTAGGTCAAATTTTTTGTCATAAAATGATTGCAATTTTTTAAGCGCAGTTAATAAAAGTAAACTATCCTTACCGCCGGATAATCCAACAGCAATTTTATCTCCTTCTTCAATTAAGTTTTGTTCGCTACATAATTTTCTAATTAAGCTCAAAATTTTTCTCATAAATTTCTCCAAAAATATTCTAATATATTTGTCGAAAAAAATCAATAAGAAAAGATCTTTTTTGAAATAATTTTTTAGAAAAATATTTTATTTTTTATTATATATATTATCTATTTATTTGACATTTAATGACAAAATATTGTAAAATTATTGTGTAAAAAAAGGTTGAAAAAAAAGGTGATGATTATGACTAATATTTTTCAAAATAAAAATAATAAATTAGGAGCAAAAATGAAGAAATTAATTTATTCATTGTTGGGCGTATTTATATTTTTAGGCAGTTTTATTTTTGTTGCCTGTGGGGAAGAGGTTAAGGGAGAGATTAATATAACCTCTGATTATTTTATTTCCTCGGATGATATGCTGACAGAAATAAGAGAATCTGGCTATACTCTTTCGCAAGACGGATATAATATTAAACTCAGTCTAAATGAAGGGGATAGTCATACAACAACTTTAAAAGCAAAGGTCTTAAATGCAAATGACGGAAGAGTGAAGATTTCTAATAACTATGAAAGCATTGTGCTAGCAGAAGCGAACTACGATGCTAAAACAGATGAATCAGAAATCACCCTAACAGCAAGAAGTGAAGGATTAGCAACTTTAATCATCAACAGCTACTCAGGTTCAGCAGATCCTGTTTTAGTAAATGTTTATGTTTATAGCGATTTAATTGGGTTATCACAAAAACAAGATACTGATGGAAGTAAAAAGACTCAATATGTCGAAGTCGATAATGAAATTGAGTTAATAAGCAATAATTTCTTAATTATGTCATCACGTGAAGGTGGAGAAAGCAATAAGAGAAATATTGTATGGTCCTTTAAAGCTGATTTTGAAGAGGGATATACAGTATCAACAACAGAAGACAGCATAGCTTTAATAAAAAGTGGAACAACTGTTGCAACGATTAAAAATAACAAATTGAAAGTTGAGAAAACTTATGATAAATCAAAAATAACATTAACGGCGACATCAAAGACATTAAATACAGATGTTATTCTTGAAATTCTAAATACGACAGAAGATAAATATGATACCATAACTTATGGAAGACAAGAGACAAATGTAGGAGAAGCTATTTCTACTTCTTCAATTTCGATAATTAGGAATAATGATGAAGCGGTGGATCACGAGGCTTATCTCAGAGTAAAATTTAATTCGAATTATGAATATGAAATTGTTCCTGTAGTTTACATTTATGATGAAGTAAACAGTGAATATGTTGAGACAACGGATTATCTTGACGTCCTTTTAAATAGCGAACAAGATGGATATAATATTTATCTCATTCGAGGTAAAAAGAATTGCCCTCCGTCTGTAGTTTATGTCGGCTTCAATGCGATTTATAAAGACTATAATAAAATTGTAAAATCTTTCGACCCCACTCAAAGTAAAGAAAAACAGGGGCAAAAAATTGCAATCGCTCTATCCGATGTTGTAGATAATATGATTTTAACCTCGGACGATGGGTTAGTCCCAGATGGGGCAAGTTTTGATTTATATCAAAAGTATGCTGATAACAAGGGAAAATATTTTAATATCCAACTCAAACCAGATACAGTTATATCTAGTATGAAGAAATATAACGTAACAGTTTCTTTTGAGAGTGCTTTACCAGCAGGTGCAGATGTTTCAAAATATATTATAGTAACAAAAGGGGCAGTTGAGCAAAAGCTTAACGGCAGTGGGAAAGAATTTAAAATATCTAACATTGACTCAAATGAAAATTTGTATTTTATGGCGGGCGAAGCACTTGATGAAGGACAGAAGGTTATGGTTACTTTTACATCAGAAAGTGCCCCAAATATTAAAAAATCAATCACCTTTACAAGTGTTAAAGCTCCAACAGGGGATATGGATATTAATACGATCCCTCAATTTCTAGCTACAGATAAAGCAAATAATTCAAAAGTAATAAGCGTAGGAATAACAGGGATTAGTTCAACAAGAGGCTTATATCTCAGTTACGACAAAACTCTTCCAATAGATGTTTCAAGCTTGACATATGCTGACGGAAAGTTAGAATTTACTGTTACAAATAGACAAGCAAACTATGAAAACAATGAGATTAAATTTTATGTTAAGCATGAGAACGGAATGGCAGGAAATGCTCCAATTGAACTTTCTACATTTATTCCATTGTCAGAAGTGAAGATAACTCTTGACCCAACTACTTTAACTGGAGTTTCAAGTTATACTTATATAGATGATTCATTATCAAGTCTTGTTATTACAAAAGGTTCAAGCGTAAAACTCAATTATAATGTAAAAGGGAAGTATACAGATGTCGCAGTGGAAATAGATGGCGAACCTAATGTGCCGGAAGATATATTTAAAAACGGAGTTCTCTTTGCAAAAGAGATTGGGAAAAATGAGGAAATTACACTTGAGTTTAATGGATATGATGATTCACATAACGAAAAAAAGGAAATAAAAAAGTTTACTTATGAAGTATATGTTCCAGTTTCAACTTTGAGGGTAAATCAAACAACTGTAAACTTGATTTCGGAAGATTCATTGTCTCAAGAAGATGTTTCAAAATCAATTCAACATATAGTTATAGATTTGAGAAATGACACAAACGAAGTAACATATAAAAACCTTGAAAACTTTAAGATGTCGATAAACGATACAGAATTAAAGACTTTGAGAGAATTGCTCGATGAGAATGAATCTTTCTCATTTGAGGGTGCAACATATAAATATACAATTTCAAACATCTCAATTTCAGAGACTCAAATTGCATTTGATATTCAATCTAACACAACAAACGGATATGATTCATCTAGCAATACTTTGAATGTTGAATACGAACAATACAACACATTTAGAACAGCAATTATACTTAATGTTAGAAATGCAACTCGCGTTAGTGAAGTTATATGGGAAAATGAAGTTGATTCAATTTATCTTGATACTTCATCAAATGATACCAAGGAAAGAAACTATGTATTTGTTACAACTTCTAAGCCAACAAACGCATATAATACAGAACTTGTATACAAATTTATTCCAGATACAAACACTGATTCTTCGATAGTAAAAATAAGTAACGGCGTTGTTTCTCTAATGAGTTCGGCATTAATCAAGGGTGGAACAGGATATATTTATGTTATTCCAAAGGATGCAGTTAAGAGAAATAATGGTATTGAAGCTATCCCATATATTACCTTCGATGGGGAGGAATATAGCGATGTTAAATGGATTTCACTGGCAGAAATCGGAAATAATTACGCTACTCTGATGAGTGATACAACATTCTTTGTTTCAGGTTTAAAAGAGAACGGAGAAAAGAATTATGTCAACTTTAGCAAGATAGTTAAGAAGATTCGTTTAATTGTTGCAGATGGTGAAAGCCAAGCAACAGCATATAGAATTTATAGTGAACCTCAGTTAAAAGAAATTAATCCAACTAAGCATTATATCTTAATGAACGACATAACACTTGCAAACTGGAATACAAATATTTCATTGACAAAAGGCTCATTAAGTGGATATGTCCCAGAAAACGCAACCCAAAAAATTAAGGGAGCATATTCAACAATTTCAATTAAATTCACAGAAACAAGTAAATCATTGTTCACTGAGATTGGCTCAGA
>CAMEYT010000005.1 GCA_945947685.1 uncultured Bacillota bacterium
CGTTAAATATCAGAATATTAATGGTGCAACAGCAAATGAAATCACAGCAAAAAATGAAGAAATTGTCAATGCTTTGCTTGAGAAATTTGAATATACTTCTCAAACAGAATATAAGAAAGCTATTACAAACGGAGGTGTTATTACAGCATCTGCCAGTGATGAACTATTAATGAAAGCTTTCCTTGCTATGTTAGTTGCGGTTATACTAATCTTAATCTATGTAGCAATTCGTTTTGAAATAACAAGTGGGCTAGCAGCTATTTTAGCATTATGTCATGATTTATTAGTGGTAACAAGTTTGGTGCTTATCTGCAGAATTACTGTAAATAGCTCATTTATTGCTGCTTTGGTAACAATTCTTGGATACTCAATTAATAATACAATTATTATCTTTGATAGAATTAGAGAGAATGTTAGATCAGGAAAATTTGAAAATGTTAGCAACTCAACAATCGCAAATATTTCTGTAAAAGAAACTATGACTAGATCAGTTTATACAACGTTGACAACATTTGTAACAATTCTGTTAGTTGCAGCAATTGGAGTCCCTGATATCAGAGCTTTTGCGCTTCCAATTACATTTGGAATTTTAGCTGGCTTCTATTCATCAGTTTTTATCACTCCTGGACTATGGGCAATCGCTTTCCGTGGCTCAAAGAAAAAGAAAGAAAAAACTGTTAAGAAAAAAGATGAATATGAAGTGTAATCTCTTGATTAAACTATGATTTAATATAGATAATTAAAGAAAATAATTAAATAAAATTGATTTATTATCTAAAAAATAAATTATTATCAATAAATATTTATTAAAATAAGAAAAATGCAAGAAATCGCTTGCATTTTTTTATTGTATATGTTATACTCAGCCTGTCATTGAGACAAATTAACACCCATTACTTATTTAACAGCGGTTGCCGATACATTCTCTCAAGTGTAGGTTGTTGTTAGAGCTATGACAGAGTGGGGAAGACTAAAAACAAAAAGGAGGAAATAAAAAATGTCAGTTATATCAATGAAAGAATTTTTAGAAGCTGGCGTGCATTTCGGACACCAAACAAGAAAATGGAATCCAAAGATGAAACCATATATCTTTACGGCTAGAAACGACATTCACATCATCAATCTAGAAATTACAACTGAACAAGTAGATAGAGCGTATAATTTTATTCGTGATGTTGCTGCTTCAGGAAAGTCTATTCTTTTCGTTGGAACAAAGAAACAAGCTCAAGATGTGCTTAAAGAAGAAGCTGAAAGATGCGGAATGTTCTATGTTGCAACAAGATGGTTAGGAGGATGCTTAACAAACTTCAAAACAATCAGAACTAGAATTGAAAGACTTAACAAATTAAATCAAATGGAAAAGGTTGGAGAATTTGACCTTCTTCCTAAAAAAGAGGTTGCTATTCTCAAAGCTGAGAGGGATAAACTTGAAAAGAACCTTGGAGGAATTAAAGATATGAGAGAACTCCCAGGTGCAATCGTTGTTGTTGACCCTTCTTGCGAACATATTTGTGTCAAAGAGGCAATTTCTCTTAAGATTCCTATGGTTGGATTAGTAGATACAAATTGCGATCCTACAGGAATTGATTATGTTATCGCTGGTAACGATGATGCAATACGTTCAGTTAAGTTAATCGCTGCAGCTTTAGCTGATGCTGTTATCGAAGCTAAAGAGGGAGTTGCTCCAGCTAAGAAAGAAGAATCTGCTGAAGAAGACGTAAATTTAGAAGAAGCAATCAAAGAAATGACTCTTGCCATTAAACCTGAAGATAAAGATAAGAAACCTGCTAGAAAGCCAAGAGTAAAAAAAGAAGTGAAAACTGAAGAACCTAAAACTGAAAAAACAGAAAAAGGAGAATAATTAATATGTTTACTGCTCAAGACGTTGCCAAGCTTCGTGCTCAAACGAACGCTGGTATGATGGACTGTAAGAAAGCTCTTACAGAAAGCAATGGTGATTTTGAAAAAGCTGCACAATGGCTAAGAGAGAAAGGTATTGCTGCCGCTGCTAAAAAACAAAGCAGAATCGCTTCAGAAGGGGTTGTTGGCTCTTATATCCATATGGGAGGAAAAATCGGAGTTTTAATCGAAGTTAACTGCGAAACAGACTTTGTTGCTAAAACAGACGCTTTCCAACAATTAGTAAAAGACTTCGCTATGCAAGTTGCTGCTGCGAATCCAAAATATGTTAGAAGAGAAGAAGTTCCAACTGAAGAATTAGAGAAAGAAAAAGAAATTCTTCGTGCTCAAGCTCAAAATGAAGGAAAGCCTGCTCAAATTATTGAAAGAATGGTTGAAGGAAGAGTATCAAAATACTACAAAGATGTTTGTCTTTTAGATCAAGACTTTGTAAAAGATTCATCTAAGACAATCCAACAAGTTCTTAATGAAGCAACACTTCAAATTGGAGAAAAAATTTCAATTAGAAGATTTACACGTTATGAAATGGGAGAAGGTCTCGAAAAGAGAAATGATAACCTTGCAGAAGAAGTTGCAAAAATGAGTAAATAATCTATTAAAACACTCACAAAATTGTGGGTGTTTTTTGATTTGTAGAATATTAACATTTTTTTGATTATGTAAGATAGTATTTTTTTGCTAAATTTGAAAACAATTTCATATTTTATTTAAAAATAAAAAGATGTAAGAATTAGATTAAATTTGTTTGTTTTTTTTTGAGTTTTATTGTATTATGTATATCGTAAAGGAGTATATATGTTAAACGAAATGACTGAAGAAGTTTTTAATTCATTAAAACAAGATTTAGAAAAGGCATATAATCACCAAGCTAGTGAATATGCTGTTATTAGAGCGGGAAGAGCTAATCCGCATATATTGGATAAAATATATGTTGATTATTATGGTGTCCCAACACCAATTTATCAAATGGCAAATATTTCAGTTTCCGAAGCGAGAATTTTATGTATTTCTGTTTGGGATCAAGGACAAGTAAAGAATGTGTCAAAAGCTATTGCTGCATCAGATATTGGAATTACACCTTCTGACGATGGAAGAGTTATTAGACTTATTTTTCCTCAACTAACTGAAGAGAGAAGAAGAGATATCACAAAGCAAGTTAGAAAAATAGCAGAAGATACTAAAGTGGTTATGAGAAATGCTAGAAGAGATGCTTTAGATTTACTAAAAGATATGAAGAAGAATGGAGACTTGTCTGAAGATGAATTATCTAGTTGCGAGAAAGATGTTCAAAAGATTTTAGATGGATACATGGCAAAGGTTGATGCGTTAACTGAAAGCAAAGAAAAAGAGATTATGGAAGTCTAATTGTGAGGTTTAATGTTTAATAAAAGAGTTGCACCTAGAAATGTTCCAAAACATATTGGGATTATTTTAGATGGGAATGGACGATGGGCAACTAAACGAGGGTTGCCAAGAAATTATGGACATCGTAAGGGAGTTGAAGCCATATTTCGAACAATAGAAGCGAGTCTAAAATTTGGCATTAAATATATGTCAGTTTTTGCGTTTTCAACAGAAAATTGGAAAAGATCAAAAGAAGAGATTGATGGAATATTTTCTTTAGTAAAAGAGTTTTTTGAATCTGAGATTGATAAAATTGTTACATCAGGAGTTAAAATCAATTTTTTTGGAGATTTGACAGCGTTTTCTGAGGACATAAGAGAGGTGCTATATAAAGCTGTTGAATTATCTAAAAATAACAATAAACTTACATTCAATATGTGCTTAAACTATGGCGGGAAACAGGATATTGTGCAATCTGTGAATAATTTGATTTCTAATGGCAAAAAAATGATTACGGAGCAAGATATTTCAGATAATTTATATTCAAAAGGAATGCCTGATTTGGATTTTGTCATTAGAACTAGCGGAGAGGAGAGACTATCGAATTTTATGATATATCAAGCTGCTTATGCAGAACTATATTTTCCTAAAGTTTTATGGCCAGATTTTAATGAAAAAGAGTTATGGAAAGCTCTAGTTGTATACTCAAAGAGAAAGAGGAGATTTGGAGGATACTAGTATGAAGAAGAGAATTTTAACAGCAGTTGGAATAGTTGTTACTTTGATTTTATTTTTTGTATTAAAAGTGTTTGTTAATGATTATTTCTTTGATGCTTTAATATTCGGGATGGGCGCATTTGCGGCTTATGAGACTGCGAAAATATTATCAAAAGCAGGTGTTAAGAATTATCAGTATTTATGTTTGAGTTTTGTTGCTGTTCAGTTTATTTCCAATTTTTTGGGGATATTCTATAAACTTCCAATTTGGTTGATTATTGTAATTGACATAGCGAGTATAATTGTTGTAGCATTTGGAAGTTTCTTATGGAGTCTTATAAGTAAAAAGACTAAAGATGAAATAAGGGTCAAAGAAGTTAAAATATCAAAAGCGAAGTTTTCTTTTAATAGAGCTTTAGGAAATTTAATTTGCTTTATTTATCCAACATTTTTTGTAATGTTGATGATGTTATTAAATCATTTTGATGGGCTTGCTTTGATTAATATTGATAATTATAACGGAAAATTATCTTTAATTGTGTTATTATTTATGTTCTTAATTCCAATCTTTACTGATACATTTGCAATGTTGATTGGAATGTTGATTGGAGGAAAAAAATTATGTCCTAAAATTAGCCCTAAAAAGACAATTTCTGGTGCTGTTGGAGGAACCTTGTGTTGTGTGTTGTTATCAGTTAGTGTTTATTATATTTTGTATTCAACTAACTACTTTTATACAGTTTTAGCACAAGGATTGCCAATCTGGGCGTTTATAATTATAATTTTACTAGGCTCAATTATTGCTCAAACAGGAGATTTATTTGAGTCATTTCTAAAAAGAAGAGCAGGGGTAAAAGATTCAGGAAAAATTCTTCCTGGACACGGTGGAATGTTAGATCGAATAGATTCATATATTTTTGTCGCACCTTTCTTGCTTATAGCATTTGCACTTGTTGTAGTTTTGTAGGAGGATATAGTGGATGTATTTATATATATTCTATACGTTCTTTTAGCTATAGCTGTTCTCTTATTCCTAATTTTGGTTCACGAGCTGGGACACTATATCGCTGGAAGAATTCTAAAGTTTAAAATTACTGAATTTTCCATTGGGTTTGGTAAGGCAATTTTCTCTAAAACAAATAAAAGAGGAGAGAAAATTTCTCTTAGGATTATCCCTTTAGGAGGGTATTGTTCTTTTGCAGGAGAAGCTGATGAGAATGCTGAGCCTCAGCCGGGCGATTTTAATTCATTTGCACCTTGGAAGAGAATAATTGTTTTTTTAGCGGGAATTATAATGAATTTCATTGTCGCTATTATATTTTCATTCATCGCACTTGTTTCTATAGGTGGTCGTGATATTGTAAAAATTCAGTAACTCCAGATGCTCCATATTCATCGTCTGTAGCATTTAAGGAAGGGGATGTAATTTATAAAATAGGTGATGAAAAATTAGATATTGCCTTTGGAACAACATTTGCCAATGCAAAAATAACACAATATAAGAAGGCAGAAGCATATGTAAAAGAACAGGTTGAAGCAGGTAATACTACAGCTAAAATTGAGGATTATACTTTTACTGCAGAAGTTAGAAGAGATGGCGAAATTATTACTTTGGATAATGTTCGTCTATTCGAAGTTGATGAAGTTGATGCAGAGGGCAATGTTAAGGTGGATGCAGAAGGAAATATTATAAAAAGTTATGTGTTCGGTGTAACGTATGAATATTATGTCCATTCATTTGGCGAAGCATTGGGTAGATGCTGGAGTTATTCTTTTGGCCTTTCATGGATGGTCCTCAAGAGTTTATGGCAATTATTTACTTTCCAAGTTCCAATTACAGACGTCGGAGGAACTGTTACTACTATCAAAATAATGGCAGAAAACACACGTGCAAATCCTGCCAATCTATTGCTTTTAATTCCTTTAATTTCTGCTAATTTAGGGGTATTCAATTTGCTCCCATTCCCAGCTTTAGACGGAGCTCATGTTGTATTTACAATTATTGAATGGATAAGAAGAAAGCCAATAAATAGAAAGGTAGAGAACACAATTCACTTTGTAGGATTATGTATTTTATTTGCTTTTATCGTTATAGTTGACATTTTGCATTTTGTCTTGTAAAATATAACTATGGATATTCTTGAAGAACTAAATAAAGAATTTAATAATAAATTTAATTATTTGAAATTATATGAAGTTATCTACGATTATTCCTCGTTGGAATGCGTGGTAACTTTTTTATATCCCCATACAATAAATGAAATCAATCAAGAAGCCCGCATTGAGATTAATAAATTTATTTCTGAAAAATTAGAGCTAAACGGAAAAACAATCGTTAAGTTTAAGAAGAGCTTTCTTGACTCGAGATTAATTAGAACAGAGGTCTTTAACTTTATAAATATAAATTTTAAAGCGTTAGCTGTTTACATAAATGAAGAACAGATTTTTGTAGAAGAAAAAGATGGTATTATTTATGTCCGAGTAAATATGGCAGTTGAGATAAAAAACTATTTTGACAGCATAAACGCTGCATCCAGGATTAAAAATTATTTATTAGAAAGATTTATTAGCGAATTTGATGTAGAAGGTAACATCGATGAAAATTTACATATAAAAAAAGAAATAGGGGAGGTTGAAATTCCTGTTGTCTTTCGAAAGAGTTTCAGATATAAAGTTAAAGATGTGTATCCTCTGTTTGGAGGGAATATAGCACCTGAGCCAGAATTTATAAACGACAATAAAGAGCCAAAAATTGGTTTAATCCTTGCGGGTGTAATTTCACAAATGCAGAAAAAAACTTTTACAAGAAAGAAGGGGAAACGCGAGGGCGAAGAGGGAGTGTATTATTCGTTTGTTTTAGATGATGGGAAGAAAATTGAATGTATATATTTTTGCCCAAAATCTAATATCAAAAAAATGGATTTTCTTCAGGATGGAATGACAATTTTATGCCTTGGAGATTTAAAGATTGGCCTTGGAGATAAATTAACTTATTATATTAAGCGAGTAGCCGTAGCTTTGATTGATGAAGAGAGTAAAAATCCGCCAGTCATCAAGATTCCTGACAAGAGAAAAAATGTTGTTCCTATCGAGGATTATATCAGTTATAGACAGGAAGATATTTTGATGGAGGAAGTTAAATATAATGACTATATTATGAATAATACTTTTGTAGTATATGACCTTGAAACAACGGGAATCGATACGGCAAATGATAGAATAATAGAAATTGGTGCAATTAAAGTTGAAAAAGGTAGGGTTACAAAGAAATTTTCAACATTTGTCAATCCAGAAATACATATTCCAGAAGAAGCAAGTAGGGTTAACAATATAACTGATGATATGGTTGCCGATGCCCCAAAAATAAACGATGTTATGTTAGATTTCTTGGAATTTACAAAAGGATGCATAATATCTGGGTATAACAATATTAATTTTGATAATAAGTTCATTGCAAGATATGCAAGAGAATTAAATCTAACATTTGATAATGAAAATATTGATGTTTTTATTCTTGCAAGACAAAAACCTGTTAAAGCGAAGAATTTTAAGCTAACAAGTGTAACTGCAGCGTTGGGAATATCACTAGAAGGAGCGCATAGAGCATATAATGATGCCTATGCAACTGCACAAGTGTTGTTAAAATTAAATGAAATAAAAAATAATTAAAAAATATACTTAAAATTGTTGATTTATTTATTTATATTTGATATAATAAAGATGCTAGATGATGAAGGAGTGGGCAAGAGATTGCCCACTCTTCCATTTATAGAGGAGGTGTAATGTGTCTAGTAATAAAGTAAAAGACATTTGCAGTGAAAAGTTGACTCCAATAATTGAAGGGTTGGGCTACGAGCTTGTAGAAGTCTTCTATGGAAAACAATTAGATGGGATGAATTTAATTTTCTTTATTGATTCGCCAAATGGAATAACTATTGAAGATTGTGAAAAAGTTCATAGAACAATTGACCCAATTTTAGATGAAATTAATCCTACAAATGATGCACACTATATTTTAAGTGTAAGTTCAGTCGGATTGGATAGACCAATCAAGACAGATAGAGACTTTAATAAAAATATGGGAAAGGAAATTGAAATTACTTTGTTTGCAAAACAAGATGGCAAGAAAGTTTTCAAGGGTATTCTAAAGGCTTTCGATGAAAATTCAATCGTAATTGAAAGTGAAGGGGTTCAAACTTTTGACAGAAAAAAAGTTGCACACGTTGCACCGGTAATAAATTTTTAAGGAGATAAAAAATGATAAATAAGGATTTTTTCCAAGCATTAGATGATTTGGAAACAGAGAAGAAAATTGATAAAGAAACATTTATAGCAACGTTAGAAAATGCTCTAACATCGGCATATAAAAAAATGTATGGAGAAGGTAAATCGGCTAAGGTCGTTCTTAATCCAGACAGAAATATGATTAGAATTTACTCATATAAGACTGTCGTTGATGAAGTTACAGACCCAGACAAAGAGATATCTCTTGCAGAGGCTAAATTAATCAAGAAAAGCTATAAAGTAGGTGATCAAGTTGAATCTGAAGAATCAACAAAGGATTTTGGAAGAATTGCCGCACAAACAGCTAAACAAGTTGTTATGCAAAAAATAAAAGAAAAAGAAAGAGAAATGGCTTTGAGTGATATTTCTGAAAAAGAAGATGAACTTTTAACAACCATCGTAAAAAGAATAGATAATGGAACAGTTTATGTTCAAATCGCAAACACAAATGTTGAAGGAATTATGCTCCCAACAGATCAAATACCTGGAGAAAAATATGTCGTTGGACAAAGAGTTAAGGTATATGTTAAAAAGATTAGAGACTCTTTCAGAGGACCACAAATTCAAGTTACTAGAAGCAATATAGGATTTGTTAGAAAATTATTTGAACTTGAAATTCCAGAAATAGCAAGTGGAGAAGTTAAGATTAAGAATATAGCACGTGATCCAGGTAATAGAGCTAAAGTTGCTGTATATACAGACAATCCTAATGTTGACGCAATTGGAACTTGTGTAGGAAATCACGGAATTAGAATTAATACAATTATTTCTGAACTTAATGGCGAAAAGATTGACCTTGTGGAATACTGCGATGATCCACTTGAATATATTGCAAGAGCTTTAAGCCCAGCGAAAGTTATAAGTGTTGAAACGAATGAAAGCTTAAATGCTTCTAGAGTAATTGTTCCAGATGATAAACTTTCACTAGCCATCGGAAAATCAGGTCAAAATGTTAGACTTGCAGCAAGATTAACAGGTTGGAAGATTGAAGTTAAATCTGAGAGTGCTGCTGGAAAAGTTGAAGAGAAAAAAGTAGATACTGATTATGAATTAACAGAATTGATTGAAGATGATTCATTCCAAAATCTTGACGAATTAGAAGAAATCACTTTTGACGGAGATGATAATGAATAAAAAAGAACCTCTAAGAATGTGTATCGCTTGTAGGGAAATGAAGAATAAAAAAGACCTTTTAAGAGTTGTAAAAAATAAAGAAGGGAAAATTTTTGTAGATGAAACAGGCAAAGCAAATGGCAGAGGAGCGTATATTTGTAGAGATACTGCTTGTCTTGAAAAATTAAAAAAGCAAAAGATTTTAAATAAAACATTTAAAGTAATGATTGAAGATTCTGTTTACGAAGAAATAAAAGGAGTTATTCTTGGAAGAAATTAAAAAATACTTAGGATTAGCACAAAACGCCGGGTATCTGATTATTGGTGGAGATAAACTAGATAATTACAACAAAAAAATTTATCTAATATTAGTTGATCAATCTGCAGGAAAGACTTCTAAAAAAATTGCAATTAGATTTAAAGAAAAAGGTGTGGAAGTTTATGAAATTTCTAACCTTCCAAATTATATTTCAATTGCGAATTGTAAAATTTTAGGAATTAAGAACAAAGGAATTTGTGAAGAAATAAAAAAATATCTTAATAAGGAGAATTGATTTGGCAAATACAAATAAAACATTAGAGAGCTTAAAGAGTATTCATCAAATGCAAAAAGAAGGAACAATCCTTGAGTTTTTGCGTGAAATTAGAGGATTAAAGGCTAATCTGGAGGATTTTTCAAAAAGGGCTATTGTTAGAAAACAAAAAATTAAAGATAATGCATCTGTTATTGAAGAAAATCCTAAAGATACAGAAAAAATAGAAAAGAAAGATGAGATTAAGGAAGCTGTAAAAGAGACTTCGAAAGTTGTAGATAAACCTACATCTTCTTTTAGCAATGAGAAAAAGCCGATTAATCAGCCTTATAAAAAATTTGAAAACAATCAAAATAGAAATTTCTCACAAAACAATGGACAGAGATCTAACTTTCAGAATAGACAAAATAATTATCAAGGAGATAGACCTAATTTCCAAAATAATAGGAATAACGGAAATAATCAAAAGAGGGCAAATAATTTTCAAGGACAAAATTCTAATTTTCAAAGATCTAATTTAAATAGTCAAAAACCTAATTTCCAAAATAGACCAGGACAAAGAAATACAAGCTTCGTTTCTACAAAAGCA
>CAMEYT010000006.1 GCA_945947685.1 uncultured Bacillota bacterium
TTGCTTTTGTCTTTTTAGAAGTTATTGTAAATCCTATAATTTTAAACATTGTTGAAGCTCAAGTTGGTTCACTTGGAACAACAGCAGTTAGCGATGCCATATATGAAGTTGTGAATAAAGAATCGATTAGTTATAATGATTTAGTAAAAATCACTTATGATAAAGATGATTCTGTGGCTTCTATCGTTGCAAATATGGAAAAATTAAATCATCTTGCTCGTGAAGTGTCTACTCAAGCTCAAATTTTATTAGATAAAATGGCGGGACAATCAATCAAAGTACCCCTTGGAGCATTTACAGGATTGGAAGTTTTTGCTCAATATGGGCCTAAAATAAATCTAAGCTTAATGCCTATTGGATCAGTTATTACAACTTTTGACTCTGTGTTTGAAACGGCTGGTATTAATCAAACAAAACATTCTATTTATGTTGATGTGAATACTGTTGTAAGTGTTATTCTTCCAACTAGCACAAAAAAAATTGCATTCGTAACCTCTGCTTTGGTATGCGAATGCGTGATTGTCGGTAAAGTCCCAGATATATCTTACTTGTAGTTACTCTATTAAAGATTTAAAATCTGCAGGAAAATCTATTTCTAATTGGATTTTTTCACCTGTTTTTGGGTGTGTAAAAGATATTTCCTTGCAAATTAGTGCTGTGTTATTAATTCTATCACTTTTTTGCCCATAAATTTCATCCCCAATTAGAGGATGTCCGATATATGAAAGATGGACGCGAATTTGATGAGTTCTTCCATTTTCTAATGTTATTTCAAGGAGTGTGCTATTTTTCATATGTTTAATTGGAGTTACAAATGTTTTTGCTGGTTTTCCTAAAGGGGAGACAATTCTTCTAATTTGATTTATTCCATTGTTGCTTATTGTTTCAATAGGGAAATCTAAAATAATATTATGCTCAATTTCTCCTTCACAAACTGCATAATATTTCTTTTTAACATCCTTTAATTTTGAATAGGTGTAGGCATCTTTAGCAATTATAACGAGGCCTGCTGTATCTTTGTCTAATCTATTTACTATTCTCACAACGAAATCGGGGTCTTTGTTTAACATATAGTTTAAAACAGCTCCTGCAAGGTTTTCATCATAGTGAGAACGAGAAGGTGATGTTGTTAGTCCAGCTGGTTTATTTACAATCAAAAGATACTCGTCTTCAAATACTATTTCCAATGGATGAGTATTGGTTTTAAATGAAGATTTTTTTCTAGTATTCATTGCAATCGAAAGGATATCTCCTGCTTCTAAAGGAGTTCTTGTGTTAGCTATTTCGTCATTTTTAAGGATTAATCCACGTTTTGTTCTAAGTGATGAAATAAAAGCTTCTGAAAAACCTTGGTCCTTCAAATAGTAGTAGATATATTCATATTTTCTGTCGATAAAGAATGTTTCAAATTTCATAGTGTTTATATTTTATATCGAAAAAAATAATTTGTCAATTTTTAGTTGACATTTTGTTTCAATTATGCTAATTTTATTGTGTATTAAAAATCACTTACATAAAAGCGATAATGAAAGACTAGTATTTTAATAGAATCATTTCCAGAGAGGTTCTTAATTGCTGTAAAAGGACTATTTGATTATTAAAAGAATTCACTTTCTAGCTCCAAGTTGAAGTAGAGATATGTGTAGGCTTTGGCGGGAACTCCCGTTATAGAGTTAATGAGGTGTAGATGCACGAAATTAGGTGGTACCACGGAGATTACTTCGTCCTATAATTATGTAGGGCGATTTTTTTATAAAAGGAGATAAGATGCAAGATAAATTATTAGAAATCAAGGAAAAAGCATTATCAGTATTAAATAATTGCAAAGATGAAAAAACTTTGAATGATATCAAAGTTAAATTTTTAGGTAAGCAAGGAGAGTTAACATCTATTTTGAGAGGGATGAGAGATGTTTCTCAAGAAGATAGACCGAAAATAGGTGCTTTACTGAATGAGGTAAGAGGCGCTATTGAAGAAAAAATTACAGAGCTAAATAACAAGTTTAACGAGGAACAATTAAATAAAAAATTGCAAAGCGAAAAGATTGATGTTACTCTTTCGGGTTTACAAGTAAAAAATGGGGCTCCAAGTGTTTTAGAAAAAGTGATTGAAGATATAGAGGAAATCTTTATGTCTATGGGATTTGATGTAGTTGATGGGCCTGAAATTGAGGAAGATAAATTTAATTTTGAAATGTTAAATATCCCTAAGGGGCATCCAGCACGTGATGCACAAGATACTTTCTATATCGAGGATGAAAAAGTGCTGTTACGTAGTCAGACTTCGCCAGTTCAGGCTAGAACTATGCTTGCTGCTGGAGGCAACAAACCTATAAGAATGATTTGTCCAGGGAAAACATATAGAAGAGATTCTGATGATGCAACACACTCACACCAATTTACTCAAATTGAAGGATTAGTTGTTGACAGAATTGAGAGAGGGATAAGTATGTCTGACTTAAAAGGCACATTGGATACTTTATTTAAAAAAATATTTGATGAAAAAACTGAAGTTAGATTTAGACCAAGTTATTATCAATTTACAGAACCATCGGTTGAAGTGGATTTGACATGTTGTTCTTGCAAGGGAAAAGGTTGTCCTATGTGTAAAAATACAGGCTGGATTACAGTTTGCGGTGCAGGAATGGTGCATCCAAATGTGTTGAGAAATTGCGGATATGATCCTAAAGAATGGTCAGGGTTTGCTTGTGGATTTGGGGCAGAAAGAGTCGCCATGGTTAAGTATGGAATGACAGATATCAGAAAGCTTGATAATCAAACAGATTTGAGGGAAACTGCTGCATTCGATAGAAGGGAGGACTAAAAGTATGATTAGTTTAGAATGGGTTAAAGAATATATAGATATAGAAGACCAAGAACCAAGAGAATTGGCCGAAAAAATTACTAAAGCTGGAGTTAATGTTGAGAAAGTTATAACGAATCATATTGATAAGCTTGTAATCGGACAGGTCAAAAAATGTGAGATGCATCCAAATAGTGATCACTTACATATTTGTCAAGTTGATTTAGGGAATAGAGTAGAACAAATTGTTTGCGGAGCTCCAAATGTTAGAGAAGGGTTGAAAGTTTTAGTTGCTCTTCCAGGTTGTATACTTCCAGGAAACTTTGAAATTAAACCGGGAAAAATTAGAGGCGCTGAATCTAATGGAATGCTTTGTGCTTTATATGAACTAGGACTTGAACCAAAAACAGATGAATCTTATAGTAGAGGAATTGCTGAATTAAATACAGATCTTCCTATAGGAACAGATGCCAATATATACCTCGGAACAAATGACACTGTCTATGAATTAGATGTACATAAACATAGGAATAATGATTGTTATTATCATATCGGATTTGCATATGAGATTGCAGCAATATTAAGTAGAAAAGTTTCTCTTCCTGAAAGTAAGTATTCTACAATTTCTGATTCTGTAAAACAACAAATTTCAGTTGAAGTGAATACAGCAAAGTGCCCATATTATCTAGCAAAAATGGTAAAGGGAGTAGAAATAAAAGAGTCTCCTGAGTTTATTAAAAGAAGATTGATTGCTGCTGGAATGAGACCTATTAATAACGTTGTTGACATATCAAATTATGTTATGCTTGAATATGGGCAACCTCTTCATTTCTTTGATAAAAATAAATTAGGAGATAAGATTCTTGTTAGAGATGCTCAAGATGGAGAAGAAATTGTTACACTTGATGGGAATAAAAGAGTTCTTTGTTCAAAAGATATTGTTATAACAGATGGAGTGAAACCTGTTTGTATTGCAGGTGTTATGGGTGGAGAAAATACTGATGTCGATGATACTACAAAGGATATACTGATTGAAAGTGCTATATTTGACGCCGTATCAATTAGATACACAGCAGCTCGACTTGATTTAAGAAGTGAAGCCTCAATTCGTTATGGAAAAGGATTGAATTATGAATATACAAAGGCAGCTATAGACAGAGCTTGTTATTTACTCGAAAAGTATGCAGGTGCAAAGGTCCTTGAAGACACATTGGTTTATGATAATATTAATAAGAAGCAAAAGGAAGTTAAATTTACTGCAGCACAGGTTAGCGCTATTCTAGGACTTGCTTTAACAGATAAAGATGTTGAAACAGAATTAAACAGACTTGACTTCCCATTTACTTATAAAAATGGAACATTTGACGTTGTAATTCGAAATAGAAGATTAGATATAGATGAAAATGTCAATGATATTGCTGAAGAAATCGGGCGCTTATATGGATATCAAAATTTAGTTTCTACGCTCCCAGTTTTAGGAATAAAAAGAGGGGAATATGTTGGAGATGTAAAAATAAGGAAAGAAATATCAAAACGCTTGAGATCTTTGGGGCTTAATGAAGCAAAGACATATACTCTGACTAGTCCAGAAATGGCAAAACATTTTAGATATGAAGATAAGGAGCAAATAACACTTCCAAATCCTATGATTATTGAAAAGTCAATAATTAGAACGAGTCTTCTTCCTTCATTGATTTCTGTTTATGATTATAACAAAGCACGAAGAGTTAAAGATATACTTCTTTATGAAATTTCAAAGACATATGATAAAAATTATAAAGAAGATGTTAAGGTTGCTATGTTAGTAAAAGGGAACTATATTACAAACGAATGGCAAGGCATTAATATTAAAGCTGATTTCTATGTTTTGAAAGGAATTATTGAAAATTTATTGAACTATCTCGGATTTAAAAATAGATATATATTTAAAGCCGATGAAATTAATGATTTACATCCAGGGATTAGTGCAAAAATTTATCTTGATAGAGAAGAAATTGGAGTAATTGGCCGTGTTCATCCTTCATATAAGAAAGATGAAGTATATGTAGCGGAACTTTCAATGACAAAATTATACAATAAACAAATTAAACAATTAAAATTCAAGGATGCAAACAAATATCCAGAGATTGAAAAAGATGTTGCTTTTGTTGTTGATAATAATATTGAAAGTGATACAATTAAAACAGCAATAATAAGAGCGGGTGGAAGAAGCTTGGCATCTTGCACAGAATTTGATGTTTATAAGGATATTGAAACGGGTAAAAAATCAATAGCATATTCTTTGGTTTTCAGAGATGAAACAAAAACACTCTTAGAAGAAGATGTTATGCTTGTATTTAATAAAATTATTAAAGATGTAACAGAGAAACTTGGAGCGAAATTAAGAGGATAAAATATGATTTATTTAGATAATGCCGCAACGACAAAGATGGATGAGTCTCTTATTGAGGTTTATAAGTCTTTTTCATGCGACAAATTCTTTAATGCCTCCGCTGGATATTCGGTTGCATTAAAAAATGCAAAACAATTAGAAGAAGCTAAGCAGATTTTGTTAAAAAAGCTAAATGCAAATAGTGGGGACATAATTTTTACTGCTTGTGCAACAGAGAGTAACAACCTTGCAATTCAAGGCTCTGTTAAAAATGGCAATTGGGAGTATATCTTTTCGAAAGGAGAGCATCCTAGTGTTTATAATATTGCAAAGATGTTAGAAGAGCAAGGGCAGAAGGTTTATTATATAAATCTTCAAAAAAATGGTGAAATTGATTATAATCAACTTGAAAAATTAATCAATGAAAAGACGAGACTTGTTTCAACTATGTTCGTTAGTAATGAAACAGGTGCGATAAATGATATTAATAGAATTGTTAATATTATTAAAGGTAAAAATAAAAGAACAATTATTCATGTCGATGGGGTTCAAGGATTTTGCAAAATCCCTATTAGTCTTTCAAAGACACAGATTGATTTATTTTCCATAAGTGCTCATAAATTTCACGGGCCCAAGGGAGTTGGGGCGTTATATGTAAGAAATAAAGCTCTGTTAAAGCCTCTGCTATATGGAGGTGGTCAGGAATTTAATTTGCGTTCAGGGACGGAAAATCTTGCTGGAATTATGGCTATGGTGCGTGAATGTGAACGAATTGATATCTTAAAAAATCTTGAAAATGTAAGGAAATTAAGAGAACAATTTTTGTCAAATATTGATTTAAATATGGTAAATTATATTTCGACAGAATCTCCATATATTATTAGTCTTAATTTTCCAGGTGTGAATGGAGAGACATTAATGCGTGCACTTGAAGATAAAGTCATTATTGGAACAGGAAGTGCTTGTTCAAGTAAAAAAGCTGGAAATAGAATTTTAGAGGCTATGGGATTTACGAAGGAGTATGCAAAACAATCTGTTAGAGTTAGCTTTAACGCATATCAAACAGAAAGTGAGATTGTTGAAGCTGCAAAAATTATAATGCAAGTATATAAAGATTTATATGAGAGGTTAAAATGAAAGTAATATTACTCAGATTTGGGGAGTTATTCTTAAAAGGGGCAAATAGAAAAGTATTCGAAAGAGCATTAGTGAAAAACATAAAGGATAAACTTTCGGGGCTAGGCTATTCTTTCCAAGAAACTTTTGGAAGATATGTAATATCAAAATTTAGGGAAGAAGATTTAGATGAATTGGTTGATAAACTTAAAACTGTTTTTGGATTACATAGCTTAAGTATTGCCGAGGAATTAGAAGCAACACCAGAAGCTATACGAGAATTTGTGTCAAAAATAAATATCGGTAAAAAAACATTCAAAGTTTCAGTAAAAAGAGCAGATAAACATTTCCCTATATCTTCAATGGAGTTTTCCAAAGATTTAGGTGGTATTATATTTCATAATACACAAGATGCTGTAGTTGACCTATATCATCCTCAAATTGAAGTTTGTGTTGATATTAGATTTAATAACAAGGCTTATGTTTATACAGATACAATTATGTGTCAAGGAGGTCTTCCTTTAGGAACATCCGGGGACGCATTGTTGCTCCTATCAGGAGGGATAGATAGTCCAGTTGCGGGATATATGATGGCAAAACGTGGATTAAATTTGGAAGCATTACATTTCCATAGTTATCCTTACACTAGCGAACAAGCAAAGGAGAAAGTTTTAACTCTTGCAAAAAAATTAGGTAAATATTGCGGTAAAATTAAATTACATATCATATCTTTTACAAAGGTTCAAGAAGAAATACATAAAAATTGTGCTCCCGAATTTATGATCACTATTATGAGACGAATTATGATGCGTGTTGCAGAAAGAATTTGTGAAAAGAATAAACTTGGAGCGATTATAACAGGGGAGAGTTTGGGGCAAGTGGCAAGTCAAACTATGCAAAGTATAACAGTTACAAATGCCGTGCTTAAAGAAAAACCTGTTTTTAGACCTTGTTTGGGAATGGATAAAGAAGAAATTATAGCTATTTCAAATAAAATTGATTGTTTTGAAACTTCAATATTGCCTTATGAAGATTGTTGCACGGTGTTTCTTCCAAAAAATCCTGTTATCAAACCAACTATTGGACATTGTTTAAAAGAGGAGTCATTTTTAAATGTAGAAGAACTCGTTGAATATGCTTTGTCATCTGAGGAAATAGTTGAAATTTAATAAGACAGAACTTTTTATTAAAGGGTAGTGTATAACACTATCTTTTTTTATGAAAAGGGAAGTTAAAAACAAAAAGAATTGAGGTGAATATTTACCAGTTTGAATAAATGTAATTATTCATACTTGTGTTTTTTAATTTGAACAATTAATGGAGTAGGGAGGAGGAAAAATACATGAAGCTTAATTTATATATTTTTTAATTTTTTAGAGTAAAATTCATTGCTTAATTAAAAAAAATAAAAGCAAGTGTTTTTTATCTCTCAACTTAATTTTTAAATTAGATTAAAAAACTTTGTATACTCATCTATATTTATAAATTTTAAATTTATCTTTTTTCATTTTTATAAATTTTTATAAAAAATCGATGAATATTTATACAAATATTGCTTGCATAATTATAAAAAATGTTGTATAATATTCAAAATAGGGCTTATAATTATAAATTTATAATTATGCAAAAATCGCTATATGGGCCTAAAATAAAGGGATATAGAGATATTAGGAGGTTAAAATGGCAAGAAGCAATAGACAATCAAAAATTCTTGAAATTATCTCTGTAAAAGAAATTGAAACTCAAGACGAACTTGCTAGAGAACTTAAAAACGCAAACTTTGACATAACTCAAGCAACAATTTCAAGAGATATTAAAGAGCTTGGATTAACAAAAATTCTGAGTTCTTCGGGAAAATATAAATACGCTCCAGTTGGAAGTGCAGAAGAAACACTTTCTAACAAATATCTTTTAATTCTTAGAGAAGCTGTTATTTCAGTTCGTTCAGCTCTTAATATAGTGGTGATTAAGACTCTTAAGGGAATGGCTGCAGGTATTTCTTCTTTCATTGATAAATTGAACTTGACCGAATTAATGGGTGCTACATATGGTGATGACACGGTAATGCTAATTTTCCCTTCAACATCATATGCTCTCGAAACAGTTGATACTTTAAATGAAATGTTAAGCTAGAAGGTGATAATATGTTAGAAAGTTTAAATATTAAAAATTTAGCACTTATTAAAGAAGAAAGAATTGATTTTAAAACGGGTCTTAATGTGTTACTTGGCGAAACAGGAAGTGGTAAAAGTTTGATTTTTGATGCTATTTCATTTGTTTTAGGACAAAATAATGACAAGTCTTTACTTAGAACTGGTGAAGATTTTATGAAAGTAGAGGCTATTTTCACTAATCTAACACAAAATGTAAGAGATATTTTAAGAGACTATGAAATTGAAGATGATGAAATTCTTATTTCAAGAATGCTCACAAAAGAAGGAAAATCCAGTTATAAAATTAATGGACAAACAGCAGTTGCATCTATGGTCAAAAATTTATCAAAAAATCTTTTAGATTCTCTTGTTCAGCATGAAAGTATAGAATTATTAAAAACAAAAAATCATCTAGGAATGCTTGATAAATTTGGGGGAGAAAAAATCTCTCAATTAAAAAGTGAATTAAATGTAATTCTTGACGAAAAACACGGAATTGAAAAGAAGATTAAAGATCTCGGTGGAGACCCCATGGAGAGAGAAAGAAACAAAGATATATATCTTTTTCAGTTGCAGGAAATTGAGAATGCTGACTTAAAATTAAATGAGGAAGATGAAATAAAAGAAAGATTAACTATCCTTTCAAATGCAGAAAAGATCTATGATGCTGTTACAGTTGCCGATAATAATCTTTCGGAAAGTGCTTCCTCTGCATTAAATCAAGTTAATGAAGTTATTTACGCTCTAAATCCTCTTGATTCAATAGATACAATTAAAGAATGTAATGATAGATTGATTAGCTTAAGATATGAACTTGAAGATATTACTGAAACACTACACGATATGCGTCGTTCTGTTAATTATGACGAAATTGAATATAATAAATTGGATTCAAGATTAGATCTAATTAAATCGTTAAAGAAAAAATATGGAGGAACAACCGAAAAAGTTATTGA
>CAMEYT010000007.1 GCA_945947685.1 uncultured Bacillota bacterium
AATTAAGGGGGAAAAATGGCTAGAGGAATTATTTACTTAATGTCTACTGTTGTAGATGGTTTAATAAAAATTGGAAAAACTAATGATTTTGAAAACAGAATGAGATTACTTGAAAAGAATGGATACTATAACATTGTTGGACTAAAAAAGACAATTTGCTATAGAAGTTGAAGATTATGATGAAAAAGAACAACTAATACATAATATTTTTAGTAAAAGTCAAATCGGAGATAGTGAATTGTTTTCTATTGATATAGACTTAGCAAAACAATTGTTATCCGCTTTTGATGGTAAAATTGTGTATCCAAAAGAAAGCAGAGATAAAATATTTGAAAAAGCAACAAATGCTGTTTTAGAAAAAGAAGAGACAAAAAAATTAAATAGACATCATTTTAAAGGTGTAAAATTCTTTTCTAGCTTAACAAATAAGAGTTATTACACAAAAACTAATGATAAAGGAACCTTAGGCGTCTATGAATTTGATACCGATATAGAAATTCCAAATAATAGCAATCCTTCTAAAAAACAAATTCTGTTAAAAGCTTGTATAGACTTAAATATAACAATCTCTAATAATGAAACCCTGTATCAATTAGCACATAAACTTGAAAAAGAATTAAATAAAAATTCATAAAATTGCAAAAGAAGATAAGAAATATAATTTAAAGAAAGGATTATCACATTTAGTTTTTAAATTGTTTATCGAATGACAATTAACAAAAAAAGAACCTAAAATTAAATAGGTTCTTTTTTGCTATTTTACAAGTTTCAAAAGTCTTTGAACTTAATCCAATATTTTTTCATTCTTAATAAATATTTCTCTACAAATCTAAAATGTTTAAGCTATCTTTGTAACAATATAGTCGGTCGTTGAACCCTCAACAAGTTTTGACTCATATCCTTCTTCTAAAAGTTTATACCCCTCCTCCATAGGATTAGATGGGTCAAAATTTTTAAATTCTCCACCACTTATTTTGATATTTGCTTTTTCTTCTCTTCTTTTAACATCGTATAAATTTATTAAAAGTCTATATCCATATTCACTAGATAATTGTTGTATAGAATAAGTCCCGCCTTTTATCAATACATCTCCTTCATAAGCATAGACCGAAGAGATATTTCCTATAAATTCTCCATTCTCTATAATAAGTTTTCCTCCTGCCATAACATCTATACAATAACTATCATTTTCCTTTGTTTGAATTTTTCCCTCGCCAGTTATAGTCGCATCGCCATTTCCTCTAACAGAAATGACCGACCATACGCTTGTGTCTTCATTCCAAATATCATTAGTAACTGAAATTGTCTTGCCGTTTAAATCAATTTTAACCTTTCTATTAACAACAATTTGTTCTTGCAAATCGATATCTTCAGTTAAACAAACTACTGATTTATCTCCCTTTATAGCCTCAACCAATTCCTCATATGTTGCGACTTGAACTTGACTCTCCATACCGCATCCTGTCGTAAAAATTATACAAGGCGTAATTAACGCACCCAATAAGGTAGCAGCAATAAACTCCTTCTTTAAATTTTTCTTCATAATTTCTCCTTTTATATTACAATAATATCTTTTGCATTTTTTAGAAAAAAATACAATTTTCAACATCATCTTTAAATAAATATTGACAAATCCCCATATATATGTTATTATTTTATAAATAAATTTTACAAGGGGGATAAAATTATGAAAGCACAAAAAGAAGTTGAAGAAGTAAAAAAAGTAACTCTTGGGAAATATGTAGTTAGTTACGATAAAGAAAATAAAAATTGGAAAATTACAAGAGATGGGGCTAAAAGAATCATCGATTCGAAATCAACAAAGGCAGAAGCTTTAGAGAGAGTTAAGCAACTTTCAATTAATAACGAAGCGGGTTTTGTAGTAAAGAAAAAAGACGGAAAATTCCAGAAGAAGTAAAAAAAATAATTAGTAACTCTATAATTATTTATTCGAATTCAAAAATGTTTAAATTAACCAATGATAGCAAACTAGTCGATATCAGAAATAAGTAAAACACTCAATCTTAAATAATTGAGTGTTTTTATAATCTTTTATCAAAACTTTGGTCGTTTGAGTTTTCAAAATTAATAGTGGAAAATTAAAAATATTTATAAAAAATTGCCATTTGAGTTCAAACGACAATTGTCTGGCGGAGAAGGAGGGATTTGAACCCTCGCGACAGTTTTAGCCATCCTACTCCCTTAGCAGGGGAGCCTCTTCGACCTCTTGAGTACTTCTCCATAAAGATATTAAATTTGTTAAACCTTGTTTTATAGTTTCATTTTATGAGGCTCACTTGCAAGGTCCCGCACTCTCCTCATTAAATGCAAATTTATTTTAACACAATAACTCTATATTGTCAACATTTTTGACTTTTTTTTAAAAAACATTGTAGGCATTTTACAATGTTTTTTATTATTATTTTAATCTTCTATCTAAATATGCAACTTTTTTACTATTTAGAATTTCCAAGTTTTTCTCATCTAGAGTTAATCTCTCTTCCCTTTCCAAGTCACACACCATATTATATGGCAAGGGTGCAGTTTCACATACTTTAAAATTATGTTTTAGATAAAGCAATCTATTCCCATCAATATCCATATCCTTGATTTCTCGATGTTTTATCATTCTCCTTATTTGATTTAAATATGCTTTTTTGTATCCCAAAGATCGAGCAAATTCTTTTGCAAAATCTATCATTTCGCCACCTAAGCCTAATCCTTGGACGTTTTCATTAAGATAAAATCCAAGTTCTACACTTTCTTTATTTATTCTCGACCATTCGATTATCCCTACTATTTTTTTTAGAAGAGAAACGTTTTCTCCCTCTTTTTGTATTTTAAAAATTCCTGAAGTATAACCTCCAGCTTCTTTTACTATTTTAGCTAAATAAAAATTATTCTTTCTATCTTGAAAAACAAACTGTTTAACCAATTCTTCTACCATATTACTTATAATTTTCCTTGTTTGACTCAATTTCTAAATTTTTAATTGCTTTCCCTGTTTCTCTAACTCTTATTACATTGATTATTTCTTCTTGTTTCTTTATTGTTTTATTCTCAAATAACTCAGCAAGAGGAGTTACATCTCTCTTTACTATTGCTATCTTTAAACATTCGTTATAATTTTCATTCTCCTCAGCTCCATTACAAAGATCAATCATAGGGAATCCATGGAGAGCTAACATCGCATTAGTGATAAGAAAAGCCATCCTCTTATTTCCATCCATAAAAGGCTGAATCCTAACCATTTGCGCATGTAACTTTGATATTTTTTCAAAAGGGTTCTCTTTCCCGTTTTTATCAACATATGCATATTGACTAAAAGCATAAGTAATCTCTGTTTTTACTTTTCTTCCCTCGATAGGTTCAAAATATCCAACTTGAATCATAGGTGAATATTGATCTCTAAAATGTCCTTTATCATAGTCAGAAATATCTAAGTTATTTTTTACCAATTCTCTGTGAACGTATAGTAATAATTCTGGATATAGATAAGGTTCTTTCTTAACTCTTTCAATTAATAATTCTTGAGCTACCATATAATCATCAATCTTAAGTAGATTATTTTTCTCAATTTTTTCACTAAACGGAGGCAATTCATTAACTAACTCGCTATTTTCTAGTCCTGCAGCACATATTGCATTCATCAAGAGCTGATTTTTCTCTATAATGTTTATAGCAGTTCCCCCATGCTTTTCCACATATGAGTCAATCACTGATTGATTAGCCTTAATAATCCTCTCCCTATTTTGGTTTTCTTTGTTCACATTAAAAATATATGAAGTTTCATTTTCTGGATAAAGCCATAATTTTTCCATAATTCTCTCCTATGTAATTTAGTATCATATTTCTTTTTTTCAAGAAAAATATCATTTGTTTTTGTTTTTTAACTTAAGCATATATGCCACTATTTAAGACAACTATTCAGCTAATTTACTCAATTCTTCCATTTCCTTCTGGATATCTAGTCTTGGGAAAAGCATTGGAATAGAATGAACAATTTCTCCAGCCTTTAGTGAGAATTTGTCTAAATCATTAAATTTTGCTTCCTTAGGATCAATTTCAAAAGCTGAGAGCACTGTTGTTGTGCAATTTGGAAGATAAGGATAAAGCAAAAGCGAACCCTTTCTAATTACTTCTAATAGACATCTCAAAATTGTATCTAGTCTACCCTTTTTATCTGGGGCTTTTGCGAGTCTAAATGGCTCTGTGGCCTCAATATACTTATTCGCTGATGTAAATATATTAAAAATCGAAATTAAAGACTTTGAAACATCGAAGTTTTCCATATATCTATCAACATTCTTTATTTCTTGATCAACCATTTCAAATAAATTTTTATCAATCTGCTCAAGCTCACCTAACTCTGGAATTATGCTGTTATTATATTTCTTAAGCATACTAAATGTTCTAGAGACAAGATTACCATAATTATTTACTAAATCTGCATTAAATCGTGTTAAAAATGCTTCTGTTGAATAATTACCATCTGATCCAAATGGTATCTCTCTCAATAGAATATATCTCACTGAATCAGAAGAGTATCTTGGAGCAAGAATTCTTGGGTCAACGCATTCCTTTGAATCTACCGTTTTACTCTTCGATAGTTTATCTCCTCCAAAAAGCATCCAACCATGTCCAAATATTCTCTTTGGAAGAGGCAAATCCAATGCCATCAGCAAAGCAGGCCATATAATTGCGTGGAAACGAACAATCTCTTTTCCGATAATATGAACATCTGCGGGCCAGAATTTATTGAGCAAAGTCTCATCATCTGATTTAAATCCAAGCGCAGTCATATAATTAAACAAAGCATCAATCCAAACATATACTGTATGCGCTGGGTCAAAATCTACTGGTATACCCCACTTAACGCTTGTTCTCGACACACACAAATCACTCAATCCTGGTTTTAGGAAGTTGTTCACCATTTCATTAACTCTAGTTTGAGGTTCAAGAAATTCAGGATTCTCTTTATATAGTTTCAAAAGTTTATCAGTAAAAGCGCTGAGTTTAAAGAAGTATGCTTCCTCTTCTTGAGCAATCACAGGTCTTCCGCAGTCTGGGCAACAACCATCTTTTAATTGACTCTCAGTCCAGAATGATTCACAAGGAACACAATATAATCCTTTATATGCCCCCTTGTAAATATATCCTTTATCATACAATTCTTTGAAGATTTTTTGTATGGCTTTCACATGATAATCATCAGTTGTTCGAATAAACTTATCATAATCAATGTCTAACAACTTCCATAACTCTTTTGCATCAGCAATAATCTCGTCAAGATATTCCTTCTCTGACTTCCCTGCAGCCTTTGCATTGTTACTAATTTTTTGACCATGTTCATCTGTTCCAGTTAAAAAGAATACCTCTTTCCCTTTCATCTTATTATATCTCGCAACAGCATCACAAATTACTGTTGTATAACAATTCCCGAGTGTAAATTTTCTGCTTGGATAATATATTGGTGTTGTGATATAAAATGTATTTTTCATTTTTTCTCCTTACATATCTTTTATTGCTAAAATAGCATAATATTTAAAAAAAGTCAAATTAGGTTTGCTTACTTAACACATAAGTCTTAGTGAGTCCAAGATTTTCGACCTTTATCAACAAGTTACTACTTTCTATCCCTCTAAGAAGTATTTTACTTCCAACTTTCACACACTCTGCTCCTTCGACTGTAATTATTGGGTCATTGTAGTATATTCCTCTTTCGTCAACAACCTTGATATTTAGCAAACAACTATCTCCGTTTACATAGATTGTATTTCCTGAGATTGAGCAGTCTGATTCCGCTGAAATCTCAAAAGAGTAAACTGGAAGATATGGTTCATTTACTTTAATTCCTATCTCTTCTATATGTTCTCCATTTAAATATATATCAACAACAGTTTCTCCCGCCTTTAGTGCTGTGATTCTATTATTCTCAACCTTTGCTATTTCGTTATCCTTAACAATAGCTGTAACTTCCGCTTTACCCGTGTAATATACAGGACTAATACTATATGTAAAATCAGAGCTCTCATCAACATCCAAAACAATTTCTTGCTGTGATGTTAAGTTGAATATTGGCTTAATTTTTTCTACTATAATCGTATGAACTGATTTGATTGCTGGATTTACTGTAGAGAAGAATGTAATCGTCGCCCGCCCTTCATTTACGGCAGTTATCTTTCCTGCCGATTTTGAAAAAGAAATTACATTTGGATTGCTTAATACGTATGAAACATCTGTATTTGTAGAAAACCGAACAAAGTTATACATCCCGTTCCTTTCAGCTTCCGTGGTCATCTTATCAATAACATATAACGTTGTCTCTTTAGAGAGGGTTACACCTAAATCTATATCATCTTTTTCAACAACAACTTTAATATTTTTACTCCCAACAACCCCTTCTGACTCTGCATTTACTTTTACAATAGCCGTCCCCGACGAAATTGCCGTTATATTTTTATCATCTATCTCTATGATATCTATATCATCAGTAGTAAGCTTTATCTCAGCATTTTTCATTGAACATTCAATATCAAGAGGATAACTTTCGCCGATGGATAAAATAACAGCATCTTTGCAATTAATTGTTAAAGTCTCTGTTTCAAATTTTATAAATTTAATACAACAAAAACACGCAATACAAATTGCGATAAAGCCTCCAATTAATGAATAAATTAAAACTTTTTTCTTAGTTGCATTCATATCAATTAAAATTATACAATAAATTTGTCGAAAATACAATAAATTCCCCGAAAAATTAAAAATTTATATAAATACCTGTAAAGTTTAATATTGTTCACTTCCTTTTGCACTAATATATTAACTAATCTTTCACAAAACACTAAAGAATAATCTAAAGCCTGCATATTTACATAAAAAACAATAGACACTAATTTTTCAAATTTTTTATTCAATTTCCTCTATGTTTAAATTTTTTCACGATTCCATTTAAGAAAAATTAAACACTTCCTTAAAATTCTCTTAACTTAATTAATCAATTATCACAGAAACAAACAAAAATTAATTGAAATAAAAGCATATTTCATCTTTTTAAATAAATTTTTAAATTCATAAATTGAATTTGCATCTCTATTATAATAATTTCGTAATTCATTCCACAATAACAAAAACATTGATATGCTTAGCTTCTTATTTTTTATTAAAGGCCTTACTAGAATATTCTTAACAGAGCTCAAAGCATAATCCTTTATTAAATATTTTAGGTTCTTCCCTCAATTCCTTGTTTTATTTAAAAAATAGTGGTAAAATAAGCTCAAGTGATTTTGTTAATGTAATTTTACATTAGTCACATAAAAAGGCGTTATATGCCGCATTTTTATATTTTTAACAGATATTAAATTGCACTTTTTAAAATTTCTTAATCCAACAATTTCACAACACAAAGCAATAATAAAATCGAAAAATTACAACAATTCACCGAAACTTAATAAAAAATTATGTGGATATAGCTCAGCTGGATAGAGCAATCGCCTCCTAAGCGATAGGTCGGCAGTTCAAATCTGCCTATTCACACCAATTTCCAAAGAAAAAAGACATCTATCCAGATGTCTTCTATCTTTTTATAAAAGTTTTATCATTTTTAATTATTATATTTTTGCTGCCCAGGGTTAAAATATTCCTTTAAAGTTTTTTTCAAGTAAATAGTTCTTTTAATGTCCATCTACAACTGATTGCATATCATGCTTTCTGTTTTGTTCGCGAATTTTGTCTTTCTGAGCTTTTTCTACAGCTGAATGTAGGCGTTCTCGTTCTGCTTCGCGTTCTTCTCGTTTACGCAGTTTCTTATAAAGCTTATTATTTTTCTTAAGCAAACGGGCATCTCTTCTTTTCTGTGCAGCAGCCTGTTTTTTAAGTTCTTTTGCTCTATCTCTAGGTAAAGATTCAAAATAATTTTGATTTCCAGCTTGAACGACTTCCCCACTAGCATTTACAAGCTTGCGGAAATCTTTGTTCGAAAATTCTTCTTTAAGTCGCTGATATTCATTGATATATTTTGGATTTTTCGTTGCTTTATATAAATCTTGAAGAGCTACGAGTCTTTGCTTATATTTCTGTTCTTCTCGCTCTCGCCAATCTTGTTTTTTAATATATTTAATAATAGGTTTTGGAGATTCCTCCTTCTTCCACATAAGATTAATAGCTTCTTGCTTTTTTAGATTATCTTTTTCATTATTAAGAACCATAATTTTAGTTTCTGAAGAAAGATCATAACCAATTTGCTTCTTTACACTTAATTTATCAGTAACTTTAATTGCATCCTTTCGAATTTTCTTTTCCATCGAATAGCGATCATAGGCATCAATAAATTGTATGGCGAGGATTATAAGTAGAATCCCCAATGGGATAATTACAAGAAATACTATTCCTGTGTTGCTACCTAAAAATCCAAGGCAAGTTGATAAAAATGGAGATATCTCAGCATATTTCCCAACAACTAAATCTTCTCTTGTCCAGAAAGAATCATAAATAGGTGTTCCATAGGCATCTTTATTACTTGTTCCCCAAGTTTTTATCCATAATTTTCCTTCATCATCAATTCTAATATCTACAATTTTATGGAACCAAATTGATTCATGCGCTTTTCCCGCTGCAGTTTGTAGTTCGTTTTTATTCCCAATGAATTTGTCAAATGTAAAAGGTGCTCTTTCTGAAATTCCGTCTGGAGCAACATAAACATCATATGTGTATGGGTCAACACTTGCTGGTATATCTCTTGTATAAACATAGAAAGCAATTATATCTCCGACTTTTAAAGCTTTTGTATTAATGTCTTTAATCATAACAACTTCATTAATTTCAAAGCCACTAGCAACCATACTACCTGATAATACTCTCACTGGAGAATAACCAAAAATAGACACAGCTGTTCCATCTTTTTGCGATTTAAACATTAAGAAACATGCATAAAGCGCAAGCAAAACCGCTGGGATCATCAAGATTGTAACAATATTTGAAAGAATTTTATAGAAAATTCTCGCACCTGTATTTTTTCTCTTCATATCTTTTATGATATCACATTTTATTTTTTTTACCAAATAATTACAAAAAAATATATAAAACGCAGAGATAAATTTTCCCTGCGATTTATGTATTTTTTATCTTGTTATATTTTTTCATCTTACTGCACCCAGTCATATTCGATTGTTGAATCGAAAAGTTGTGAAAATCCT
>CAMEYT010000008.1 GCA_945947685.1 uncultured Bacillota bacterium
AGTAAATATTTAATTAATATATATTTTAGGTTAAATAATTTTTTTTATTATTTTAGTAAGAGAAAAATTTTTTTTGCACAATAAATATTCCGTTTTTTTCTATAATTTAATTAAACTATTTTGGACTAATTAGTTTAGATAAAATGTATTTTTTGCAATAAAAAAATTAAACTATTTTTTTTAATTTGAATTATTTTTATCTTCAAAAAAACATAATATGCAAGGTTTTCTTTGCTTCATTGTTTTTATATCTCAAAAAATAGATGCACCTAACCTAGAATATCAAATCGTTTTAAATAAATGTTTAGCAAATATATTTCCTTGTTTGTAATTGACTTTTTGTTTTTTTCTTTGTATACTAAGCTAAAAGGAAGGAAAAATGATACAGGCAAATAATATTTCATTAGCTTTTGGGGGAAGAACCCTATACAAAGAAGTAAATTTAAAGTTCACAAAAGGTAATTGTTATGGAATTATCGGAGCAAATGGAGCGGGAAAATCTACTTTTTTAAAAATACTAACAGGCGAACTTGAGCCAAATACTGGCGATGTTTTTATCACACCTGGCGAGAGAATGTCAGTTCTTCAACAAAACCAGAATTTCTATGATAATGAAACAGTTTTAGACACAGTTTTACTTGGACACAAAAAATTGATGGATATACAAAAAGAAAAGGATGCTCTCTATATGAAAGAAGATTTCTCTGAAGAAGACGGCATCCGTGCAGGTGAATTGGAAACTCAATTTGCTGAACTTGGAGGATGGGAAGCTGAAAGCGAAGCAAAATCTCTTTTACAAAACTTAGGAATTGGCGAGGATATGCTTTACACTCAAATGGCTGACATAGACCCTAAAATTAAGGTTAAAATTTTGCTTGCTCAAGCTCTATTCGGAAACCCAGACATTTTAGTCCTCGACGAACCAACAAATAACCTTGACTTTAAAACTACTCGTTGGTTAGAAAATTTCCTCTTAGATTTTGAAAATATAGTTATTATCGTTTCCCACAACAGACACTTCTTAAACAAGGTCTGCACTCACATCTGCGATGTTGATTTTGGACAAATAAATATGTATCTAGGTAATTACGACTTCTGGTATGAAACATCGCAATTGATGGCAAGACAGCTTAAAGACCAAAACAAAAAAGCTGAACAAAGAGCAAAGGAACTGAAAGACTTTATAGCTAGATTTGCAGCAAATGCATCAAAATCAAAACAAGCTACGAGCCGCAAGAAAGAATTAGAGAAATTAACAATTGAAGATATCCGTCCTTCTTCGAGAAAATATCCTTATATTGACTTTAAATATGAACAAGAAATTGGAAAAGAAATCCTCAAGGTTGAAGGATTAACAAAAGCTGGAATGTTTAAAAACCTCTCATTCACTGTTGAAAAAGGACAAAAAATTGCTTTCTTTGCAAAAAATAGTGCCATTTTAACAACCTTATTTAATATTTTAACTGGTAAAGAAGAAGCTGACAGCGGAACATTTGCCTTCGGAAAAACAATATCAGTTTCAATGCTACCCCAAGACAATAGAGCATATTTCGAAAACTGCTCTCTCTCAATCGTTGACTGGCTAGCACAATACTCAAAGGATCAAAACGCAACATATATTAGAAGCTGGCTAGGAAGAATGTTATTTACAGGAGAAGAAAACTTAAAACCAGTCAATGTTTTATCTGGAGGAGAAAGAGTTAGATGTATGCTGGCAAAAATGATGCTTGAGGGATCAAACTTCTTAATCTTCGATGAACCAACTAACCATTTAGATTTAGAAAGTATAACATCAATTAACAAAGGGATGACAAACTTTAAGGGCTGTATGTTATTTTCGACTCACGATCAAGAAATTATTGAAACAGTTGCGAATAGGATTATAGACATTGTCGATGAAGATAAGATTATCGATAAACCTTGCACATATCAAGAATACATTGAATACTTAGAAAGCAAAAAATAAGAAGAAAAAATTTCTTCTTTTTTTATTTAAAGAAATAAACATCTAAAAATTAATTTAAAAATAAATAAAAAAATAACAAAAAAACAGAATTTGCATAGTTTTTTATTTTCATTATTAAAAAACATAGCATATTCTGCGATTTGTATTTTTTTCATAATTTATTTTGTTAAAAAAACATTTATTTACTCAAGAAATACGCAAATTTCACAAAATTATATTTTTTTTAATTTCTCTCTTTTTTTGTTTTAAAAAATAATTGATTTTGTGGATAAAAATTAAATTTTGTGGATAAAAAAAATAAATAAAAAATAGGGAATATAATTACTTCCCCTATTTTTTATTTTAAAAAGTGTGCATATTGTGTGATTTTCAATCAGCAAGCTTACATACTCCTATTTTTTTACGAACTTTATTCAAAACTTTGCGAGCAATTCGTCTTGCTTTAATTGAACCTTCTTGCAATATTTTTTCCACCTCTTGTGGATTACTCATATAGTAATTGTATTTTTCTCTCATCGGAGAAATATATTCATTCATAACAACAAATAACTCTTTTTTAGCATCTCCCCAACCTAGACCTTCTCTTAAACGTTTTTTGTAATCTTCAGTCTGTTCTTTAGTTCCAAATAGAGAATAGAATTGAGCTAAAGTGCAATCGTCATTCTTAGGTTCCCCTGGGAGACGAGAATCTGTAACAATTCGATTTATAGTTTTTTGCAAATCTTTCTCAGAGCAGAACATCTGAATCGTGTTGTTATAACTCTTACTCATCTTTCTTCCATCTAATCCAGGGATAACAGCTACGCTTTCCTCAATTTTTGGCTCTGGAAGAACAAAAGTTTCACCATATCGATTGTTGAAATATTGAGCTAAATCACGAGCAATTTCACAATGTTGTTTTTGGTCTAACCCTACAGGCACATATTTTGAATTATATAACAAAATATCTGCAGCCATTAAAATAGGATAGTTATATAAGCCCATATTGACATTGGAGTCTTTATCAAGGCCATTTTCGATGTTTTGTTCAACCATTGCCTTGTATGCGTGAGCTCTATTCATCAATCCTTTTGGAGTAATATTGGAGAGAATCCAGTTGAGTTCAAACACCTCTGGCACATCACTTTGTCTGAAAAATATTATCTTTTCAGGATCAAGTCCGCAAGCAAGATAAGCAGCTGCAAGCATCTGACTGTTATTTTTCAACTCTTCTGCTGATTTAATAAAATTAAGTGCGTGATAATCAGCAATGAAAAAGAATGTTTCGTTTCCTTCGCTCATTTGAAACAAAGGTTTAACCGCCCCAAAATAATTGCCAATATGCATTATTCCCGTAGGTTTAATAGCTGTTAGTATTCTATCCATATTTCCTCCTTTATTTAAATTCCATAATACGCTTTATTTTCAAGTATTTTAGTTAGTATTTATTAAAAGTTTTGCTTGAATATATCATATACATATCCAAGCAAATTCTTTAATTTTTATTTGCATTGTTTAATGCAATATTTCTATCGATTTTTTATTCTTCTGGATTATCTTCTACAACAATCTCTTCGTTTTTTGTTTCCTCTCTTTCTTCTTTATCAACAACAGCGACACTGACAACTTTATTTGCATCCTTCAATTTCATAATCTTGACTCCTTGAGATACACGTGCGAAGACAGATATATCATCAACAGGAGTTCTAATGATAACGCCATTATCTGCAATCATCATAATGTCCTTATCCTCACTTGTCTGTTTCAAAGCAACCAACTTACCTGTTTTATCATTTAGCTCAGCAGCTTTTACTCCAAGGCGCCCTCTATTTTGTTGTTTATAATCTTCAATTCTGGATCTCTTTCCATATCCATTTTCTGTTACTGTAATAACCTGTGTTCCAGTTCTAACTATCGTCATATCAATTACTTTCGCATCTCCTATAAGGTCAATACTCTTAACCCCTTGAGATTCTCTTCCCGTCATTCTAACATCAGTCTCTGGGAACCTTATACACTTTCCATTGCTTGCTGCAACTAAAATGTCTTGTTCACCATTTAATTCATCATCTTTTGTCAATGATATAGCAATTTTTCCAGACTTTCTAATACTATCAAACTCTGAAAGTGCCGTCCTCTTAACTAATCCGTTCTTTGTAGCCATAACTAAGTTACCAGTTGCACCTTCTTTTCTTTGAACAACAGCTGATACTTTTTCATCTGCATCAACTTGAATAAGGTTTACTATAGCCCTTCCCTTTGCAGTTCTCTGAGCTTCTGGAACTTCAAAAGCCTTTATTGTATATACCTTACCCTTTGTTGTAAAGAATAGTAAATCATCGTGTGTATTGGTTGTGAAAATTTGATCTACAAAATCCTCTTCTTTAGTTTTATGAGCTGTTACTCCCACTCCACCTCTATTTTGAGATTTATATTCGGTTAGAGCCATTCTCTTAATATATCCTAGGTGAGTCATTGAAATAACAACTTCCTCTTTAGCAATTAAATCGCCAATATCAATTCCACCCATTTCAAGAGAAATTTCCGTTTTTCTTGGTGTTCCATAAGTATTTTTAATCTCCTCAAGATTTTCACGTATGATAGAAAGCACTCTAGCAGGTCTCTCGAGAATATCCGTCAAATCTGCGATTGTATGTTCAAGCTCAGCAAGCTCTTCGTTTAATTTTCCAACCTCTAATCCTGTCAACTTTGATAACTTCATATCGAGAATAGCATTAGCTTGAACATCGTCTAATTCAAACTTAGATGTCAATCCCGCAAGAGCCTCCGCTTTATCCTCAGAGGATTTAATAATTTTAATAACTTCATCGATATTTGCAAGAGCTATAACTAATCCTTTAACAATATGCTCTCTCTCTTTCGCCTTCCCTAAATCAAATCTTGTCTTTCTAGTTAAAACATCTTTTTGATGTTCTAAGTAATAATATAAAATTTCTTTGAGGTTAAGAATTCTTGGGTGTCTATCAACTAAAGCTAATAGAATTATCCCGTCGCTCTGTTGTAATAATGTATGCTTATATAATGAGTTCAAAACAACTTGTGCATTTGCGTCTTTCTTAACATCAACTACAACACGCATTCCCTCTCTATCGCTCTCTTCTCGGATATCTGAAATACCCTCGAGCTTTTTACTTTTAACCATATCGGCCATTTGCATAATAAACTTAGCTTTATTCACTTGATATGGAAGTTCTGTAATGATGATTCTATTTCTTCCGTTTGAAGTTTCCTCAATCTCTGCCTTACCACGAACAATAATGCTTCCCTTTCCTGTTCTATATGCCTCTTTGATTCCACTTCTTCCCATAATTACGCCCCCAGTTGGGAAATCTGGCGCTGGAATATATTTAATTAATTCGTCAACCTCAATATCTGGGTTATCAATCAATGCTTGGACACCGTTTATAACTTCTGTAAGGTTGTGTGGAGGGATGTTTGTTGCCATTCCTACTGCAATCCCATCGGAACCATTTACAAGCAAGTTAGGAAATTTTGCAGGTAAAACAGATGGCTGCATCAAGGTATCATCAAAATTTGGATAAAAATCAACAGTATCCTTATCAATATCCTCTAACATCAAGGCAGCAATTTTTGACAATCTTGCTTCGGTATAACGTTGTGCAGCTGGTGGATCTCCATCAACTGAACCAAAGTTTCCGTGGCCATCAATAAGAGGTTCTCTGATTGAGAAATCTTGTGCTAGTCTTACTAGCGCATCATACACTGAAGAATCGCCGTGTGGATGATATTTACCCATAACTTCTCCGACAATTCTTGCCGATTTTTTAAAAGGCTTATCTGCGAAGTTGTTCAATTCCCCCATACTGTATAAAATTCTTCTGTGAACAGGTTTTAACCCATCTCTAACATCTGGGATAGCACGAGAAACATTGACTGCCATTGCATAGGAAATAAAGGATGTCTTCAAATTATCCACAACTTCCGATTTTTCTATTTTTGTGTTCTCAAGCATTTCTTTTAATGGTTTTTTGTTTTCTTCTTTTTTCATCTCTTCTCTTCCTTTTAATCGAATTTTATACATCCAAGTCTTTTACTAGTGTAGCATTCTCTTCGATAAATTGTCTTCTCAATTCAGGGTCTTCTCCCATTAACTGATTAAACATTTTATCTGCTTCAATAGCATCAGCCATAGTTATTTGAATTAAAACTCTCTTTTCTGGATTCATTGTGGTTTCCCAAAGCTGGTCTGCGTTCATTTCTCCAAGACCTTTATATCTTTGAATTGTAACTCCCTTTTTTCCGTTTGTTTCAAGGTCATTATTCAATTCATCATCAGAGTAGAAATATTTATCTTCTTTGCCTCTTGTAACCTTATATAGAGGAGGTTTCGCAGAATATACATATCCTTTTTCAATAAGAGGACGCATAAATCTAAATAGGAAAGTTAACAACAAAATTCTAATATGTGATCCGTCAACATCAGCATCGGTCATAGATATGATTTTATGATATCTCAATTTTTCTTCATTGAACTCGTCGCTTACTCCAGCTCCAAACGCTGTAATCATATTTTTTATTTCTGCATTCTCAAGAATTTTATTTAATCTTGCTTTTTCAACATTAAGGATTTTTCCTCTCAATGGCATAATTGCTTGAAATCTTCTATCTCTGCCTTGTTTTGCTGTGCCACCAGCGGAATCCCCTTCGACAAGGTAAATCTCGCAGAGAGATGCATCTTTTTCGGAACAATCTGCTAGCTTCCCTGGAAGTGTTGTGCTTTCTAAAACCCCCTTTCTTCTAGTCATCTCTCTTGCACTTCTAGCTGCTTCTCTTGCCCTCTGTGCATTGATACTCTTTAAGATGAGATTTTTAGATTCGCCCGGATGCTCCTCTAAATAATCGCTAAAAGCCTCTTGCATTGCTTTATACACAATATTTCTCATCTCGCTGTTTCCAAGCTTTGTTTTTGTCTGTCCTTCGAACTGTGGATTTCTTAATTTTACGCTTATAATTGCTGTAATTCCCTCTCTACAATCTTCACCCGACAGTTTTTCAGTTTCTTTAATAATCTTGTTCTTCAAAGCATAATCATTTATAACTTTAGTCAGAGCTTGTTTAAATCCCTCTAAATGAGTACCACCTTCCTCAGTGTTTATATTGTTTGCATAAGCATTAATTGTTTCATTATATCCATCATTAAATTGGAAACATACTTCTACTTCATTCTCAATTTCACCTTTAGCATTTCTATTAAATTTGTTAAAATATACTGGACAAGATAAGAGTGTTTCTCTTCCCTTGTTTAAATAATCTACAAATTCAACAATTCCACCTTTGAATTCAAATATATCCTTTCTCTCTTTCCCCACTCTCTTGTCTTCAAGTGAAATAACTAATCCTTTATTAAGGAACGCGATTTCTCTGAATCTACTTTTTCATGTGTCATAATTAAATTCAACTGTTTCAAAAATCTCTGGGTCTGGCCAGAAAGTGATAGTTGTTCCTCTTTTATCAGTGCTACCGACAACTTTGAGAGGAGCAACCGTTTTTCCTCTTGTAAATTCAATAAAATAGTGGCTGCCATTTTGATAAACATCAGCCGTCAATTTTGTTGAAAGTGCGTTTACACAAGAAACACCAACCCCGTGCAATCCACCCGAGATTTTATAACCCTCTCCACCGAACTTTCCGCCTGCATGCAACTTAGTCAAAACAACTTCAACGGCACTCCTTCCTTCTTTAGGAATAATTCCTGTTGGGATACCTCTACCATTATCGCATACACTACAAGACCCGTCCTCGTTGATAATAACTTCTATATGTGTGCAATAGCCAGCTAAAGCTTCATCTATTGAGTTGTCTACAACCTCTGTAATTAGGTGATGAAGGCCGTGTTCATCAGTTGATCCAATATACATTCCTGGTCTTTTTCTAACAGGCTCTAATCCTTCTAAAACCTGTATATCGCCAGCATCATATTTATCACTTTTTCCTATTTCTAACTCTTCGGCAGCTTTCTCTTCCATATTATTACCCCTTTTTCTGCGCTATACGCGTTTTTTATTTATATTTTGATTACATATATTATATCATAATAATGAGGAAAAATAAAGTGTTTTTGCCATTTATTTTGCAATTATTTGACCTTTTTAATGCTATATATACTGACACTCCTTGACAGCAAAATCGTTTTGTGATAATTTAAATAAAAGGAGTAAAAAATGTACGAACAAAACAGAAAAGGACTCAGTCTTTATTATCAGGATATGTTGATGCATAACACTGATTTTGTAGAGACTCTTTCTTATTATGACGATATAATATTAGAAAAGATTGCCACTAAATTTCTACTTAGTATTTTTGTGAATGAGAGAAGCTTAATTAATGATATTCAGAATGATAATAATGTGCAGAGCGAAGGGATTAAAAAATCATACAAAGATTTTAATCCTGAACATGTTATGGGATATGAATTAGTTAAACAAAAAGATAAATTTAAAGTTGTCGTAAATAGAGATAAACCCTTCAGAGTTTGTTCAACGAATGGTATCAATATCGACGACACACTTTATGTAAAAAATCTTTTCCACAGTGTAACGAATAATATTTTAAAAAATAGTCATGTCCCAGTTATTCCATATGAGAATGTCTGCGGAATGGATGTCGTTGCAACTTTTGCCGACGGTTCAAAATATTTGTATAACAAAAAAGAGAAAGCTCTTTATTTTAAAGGAATCCCCCCTCTATCAATTTCTGAAATGGAGGGCAGAAAATTAAAAGGAGCAAGCACTGAAGAAATTTTGAATTTTATATCCCAGCATACTGCCCAGGAAACT
>CAMEYT010000009.1 GCA_945947685.1 uncultured Bacillota bacterium
CATTGAAAATCTTGAATTAGTTGGGACTAAAGTCATTTATAACACAAAGGAAGAAGGAACAATTGTAACGGGAATTAATAACAGTGGAGTAATTGAGGTTTTTACATGTAAAAATTTACATATACTAGATTTACCGATTATTTTAAGTATATTAATAGTAGCAGTTTTGCTAACTTGGGGAGTAAAATTTAAGAAAAAAGAAAGAAAAAATGAGAAAAAGATAGCAAAATAATTTGAATAAAATCAAATGTATGTTAAGATAAGTATAAGGGTGAGGAAGTTGGAAGAATTAAAGGAAAAAATATTATTTATTTGTTTAGATGAAAAATTAGGAGAAAGCGTTTCTAAGGAATTTGCGGATAATTTAAGTATGCATTTTGCAAATTGCCGTGAGCTTATAGAGTATGATCTATTTAACAGTCAAGCAGTCTTTTCTCAATGTGGAGAGGAATATTATCTTATGAGAGAAAGAAAAGTCGCAAAAATGGCTTGTGGTTATGAAAACTCTGTTATGTTTGCGACGTATGATATTTATCATCATAGTAAAGAGGTTTTCGACAAATTTGCAACAAAAATATATATAAAAATCCCAGAAAAACAACTTTCAAACGAATATACTATAAGCAAATTGAATTATACTGAAAGAGATGAGGAATTAAAAGCTAGTGCAAATTTTGTCGTTGAAGTTAAGAGAGCTAATACTAAGTTAATTTTAAAAGAGATTTATAAAATTTTAGGGGGTATAAAGTGAAGATCGTAGAAAAAACTTTAAATTATATTAAATCAATCAGTGCGGAAATGATTACAAATGCCGGTTCAGGACATTTGGGATCTTCTTTGGGTGCATCAACGCTTTTATTCGCTCTTTTTAAAGATCATTATAACTTTGATGTTTCAGATACAGATTTTTTAAATCGCGATAGATTAGTTATTTCTAGCGGACATATTTCACCTCTATACTATACTTTGCTATCACTCTTTGGTTTTGATGTATCACTTCAAGATTTAAAGAATTTTAGACAATTTGGATCTAAAACACCTGGTCATCCAGAATATGAAAAAACAGAAGGAGTAGAAGCTTCAACAGGACCTCTTGGACAAGGGGTTGCAAACGCTGTAGGTATGGCTATTGCGGAAAAAGCTCTTTCTGAGAGATTCAATACAGTTGGTTTTTCAATCATAAACAATTACACTTATTGCTACGTTGGGGATGGAGATCTTATGGAGGGAATAACACAGGAGGCGTGTAGCTTAGCTGGAACGTTAAAACTTTCAAAACTTATTCTTCTCTATGATTGCAACGATGTAACAATAGATGGTCGTGTAAGCCTATCAAACAAGGAAGATGTTTCAAAGAAATTCAAAGCAATGGGTTGGAATGTAATCACAGTAAAAAAGGGGAACAATTATTTTGCTTGCACAAAGGCTATCGCTAAAGCTAAAAGAAGCAAAAAGCCTACAATTATAATCTTTAAAACATTAATTGGAATTGGAACAAATAAAGAGGGCACATCTGCAGTTCATAATTATGTTTTAACGCCCGAGGAGCTTGATACATTTAAGAAAACTCTCAATGTTAAGGATAGTTTTTACATTCCATCAGATGTGAGAGAATTATGTATGGAAGCAACAAGAAGAGGAAAGTTATATCATGAAAACTGGAATCAAACTCTTGCGATATATGCAAATTCACAGCCAGAATTATACAAAGAATTAATTTCATTTTTTGATAAGAAGAAGTTGGATTATGAAAAAATACTTAAGAACGAAGATAGGTGGAAGGGAATTAGCACACTTGAAGCGAACTCAATAATCCTAAATGAAATAGGGGATAAACTCTCTCAAGTGATTGGTGGATGTGCCGATGTTGCACGTTCAACTAAAGTTGCGCTTAATAATAGCGAGAACTTTCTTGTTAGAAGTAAGAGAGGGAGAAATCTTCATTATGGAGTGAGAGAGCATGCTATGGCAGCTATTTCAAATGGAATAGCATTATATGAGGACTTTATCGTCTTTGATTCAACATTCTTAGCTTTCTCAAACTATATGATTCCTGCTTTGAGAATGAGAGCATTGATGAATCTGCCAGTTATCAGTATTTTTACACACGATTCTGTTTATGTAGGACAAAATGGACCAACACATCAGCCTATTGAGCAAATAGCTCAATTAAGATCAATCATAGGGATGAACGTTTTTAGACCTTGCGACGGAAAGGAATTGTTAGCAGCTTATAAACTAGCTTTAGTCGAAAGGATGCCTACCTCAATGATACTATCTGTTCAAGACATTCCAGAATGCGAAGGCACAAGCTTCAAAGATGCTCAAATGGGAGGATATATTGTTACTTCAAACAAAAAGACCCCTGATATTGTTATTTATTCTACAGGAAGTGAAGTCGCTCTAGCTCAGGAAGTGGCAAAAGAGATGTCGAAAAAATATGACGTGTCGGTTGTGTCTTTTCCTAGTTTGGAGGTTTTTGAAAAACAATCTGCAGCATATAAAGCTAAAGTGTTGCAGAAAGATGCAAAGCTTAGGGTGGCGATTGAAGCATCTAATGATAATGTTTGGTATAAGTATTTGAATGATAATGACCTCTTTATTGGTGTTAGTGCTTATATGCAGAGTTGCCCAGGTGATATCAATTATGCCAAAGCAGGTTTCACTATAAAAAATGTAATTAAAGAGATTACAAATCGAATGAATAAGATATAAAAACATTATAAAGAATTAGAAACAGACAAAAAAAACTAATTTTGTCTGTTTTTCTTTTCTATTAAAATTTGAGAAATGTTATATAATCGAACTAGAAAAAATATATTAGTTTGAAACGATTATTTATCGTTAATTTATGAGGTGATTATGTCTTTTAAAAAAAGCTTGGTTTTATTAGGGGTTAAAAATGAAGACCAAAAAGCAGTTTTAAGTCTTGAAAATGAGGGAGATATTATTTCTGGTAGGGTAAGATTATATAATTTCCAAAATGAACCCAAGGGTATTCTAAGTCTTGGAATTTATAGCAACGGGAAGGTGTTAAAAGCAGGCCTTTCGCGTATTTCTAATATGTTGTATAAATTTAATATAGAGGAAATTCCAGAGAAATTTTCTTGTGCCATTGTTAATTTCTATAAGGCGGATGTTTCTCCAATTTTATATGGTTCAACAGAGGGAACGGAAAATAAAGAAGTCCAAGTTGGTAAGGTAATGGCTTCTGCATTTGAAGAATATAAAAAAGTTGACGAAGTAACACAAATTCTTGATGAAAAGGGAATTGACTATACTGATGAATATAAACAAGATATTGACAGAGAGATCAATCGAGAAATGGCAAAAGAAGAAGGATGTTGTGATTGTGCAAATTGTAAATATAAAAAAGCTTTTTATGAAAAGACAAATAGTTTAACTGAGCAGAAAAAGGAAGAAATTATAGAAGAAAAAGAGGAAAAAACTTTCTTTGACGAGATTAAAAATCAGATTTTGCCACTTTTTGAAAAGAACACAAGAGAAGAGTTTTTAGAAGATATAATTCCTAACTCAAAGTGGATAAAAGTTGATTATGAGGAAGAGGGGGATTATTATATTTTAGGCTTGATTTATGAAAATGAAAAAATCAAATATTTAGTTTATGGAGTTCCAGGAATTTATTCAAAAAATCCTCCTAATGAAATCTCTGGTTACCCTGTGTGGTTCCCTCTTGATAAAGAGAAAAAAGAGAGCTTCGGATATTGGTTATCTTATCAAGATATAGATACTGGCGAAAGTGTAAAAGCGGTGGTTGAGTGATGAAGATTTTTTCAATAATCATGTTAATTTTTTTAGGTTTAATTTTAGTTGTATTGTCTGGATATTTGTTATTTGTAAGAATAACTTTTAGAAAAGTATTGGGTAGAAAGAAACTAAAAAAAAGGCTAGATAGTAAGTCGAAATTTATTAATCAATATGATATTGATATGTGCTGGTGGGATAAATATAAATTTACTGATTTGACTATCGCCTCGGAAGATGGATTGAAACTTAAAGGACATTTTTATCAAAACAGCTCTAATAAGACAGCACTGTTAGTTCATGGCTACGGTTCAGATTACAGAGAGATGCAGAATTATGCCAAGATGTTTATAGATATGGGATATAACGTGCTTGTGGTTGAAAATAGAGCGCACGGGAATAGTGAAGGGTCAATGATTGGAATGGGGTGGTTTGACAAAGAGGATGTTCTAGCGTGGATCAATGTTTTAGTAGAAAAAGATGCAAAGTGCAAGATTGTCTTATTTGGCGTATCAATGGGCGGCACTGCCGTATGTATGACTACAGGACTTAATCTCCCTAGCAATGTTGTATGTGGCATATCTGATTGTGCTTTTTCAAATGTCTATGACCAAATTCAATATGTTTTTCTGAAGAAAGATTCGAAAGTTAAAAGATACATTTTGAACACATTTTATAAATATTTAAAGAGAGTTTATTATTTTGATTTGAAGGAAGCTGATGCAATGATAAGTCTTCAGAGCTGTAAAATACCAATGATGTTTATTCATGGAAAAGATGATGACTACGTTCCTGTTGAAAATGCCTTAAAATTAGCAGGAAAAATTCCTGATTATCGTAAGTCTGTCTATATAGTTGAAGGGGCAGGGCACGCTCTTTCATATGTAACAAATCCTATGCGATATGAAAATAAAGTTAGAGAGTTTTTAAAGAAGTCTTTTATTTAAAAAACGCGAAATATGTCGCGTTTTTTTATGTTTAATTCTTTTTAGCAAGTAATTTTAATAGATTTAGGTTATCAATATTTTGTTGGTTGTTTTTGTCAAATAATGTATTTGCATTTTCAATATTTTTATCCATCAATGCAGTAAATCTTCTTTCTCCCATTAGAAACTCTTTTGTATTTACCGTTGGGTCAAAATCTAATTCTAATCCTGTGTTCGGATTATATCTATATAGGTTAAAATATCCCGTCAAAACAGCTTTTTTCATTTCACTCATTGAATCAGACATCTTAAATCCATGATTAACGCAAGTGCTATAAGCGATTATAATGCTTGGTCCATTGAATGCCTCAGCTTCCTTAAACGCTTTGATACATTGATTTATATTTGCTCCTAAAGATACTTGTGCAACATATGCATTTCTGTATGACATAGCTATTAATCCAAGATTTTTCTTTTTGGTTGATTTCCCATTTTCAGTAAATTTCTGATAAGCTCCAATTGGAGTAGCTTTTGATGCTTGCCCGCCAGTATTTGAATAGTTTTCGTTGTCTAAAATAAGAATATTGACATTAGCATTTGATTGTAAAATATGGTCAAGTCCGCTAAATCCGATATCATTTGCCCAGCCGTCGCCCCCGATAATCCATTGTGATTTATTCTCATTGTTTGAATAAGCACTTCCAAGTTTTAATCCCAGTCCAAATTCTGCATTATCTTCAAACAAGCTGTTTGCCCATGCAGGACCTTTTCCTTCTTCATTCTTAGAAAATGGACAAGAAGGGAACGAACTGCTATAGATACTTGAACACCCTGTTGCATTTGCAATAATCATTCTATCTCCAAATAACATTGTTGCAAGCTTTATATATGGTGTTTCACCGCATCCTGCACATGCTCCAGGGAAGTTGAAATATGAAGGGCAGAATTGCAGACCTTTTGCAAAATCTGTTGAGAAGGCTTTTTCTGATTTTACTTTCAAAAGTTTGTTATAATTCTTTCTTTCTTTTTCGAGATTTTTGCTTGCAAGCACCATTTCAAGAGCTTTTTTTATCGCAGGGCAAGTTTTAGCACATACTCCACAACCAGTGCAGTCTTCTGGAGAAATTTGAATCCTATATTTCTTATTTGGTAGCCCAAAAGCATTTGCGAAAGGCATTTCTTCCTCTTTTGGACAATCTTTTTCATCGATTAAGATAGCTCGTAACGCACCATGAGGGCAAGCAAGAACACAATGGCCACATTGAACACAATTTTCTGGAAGCCACACAGGAGTTTCTAAAGCAATACCTCGTTTTTCAAGCTTTGCTGTATCAGTTGGCATACTTCCATCCTTTGAGAAACTCGATACAGGGAGTGAATTTCCTTCTAATCTTTGTATTTTTTCAACAACACTAGCAAAACCATTAGCTTCTTTTGTCTTTTTTAATTCGCAATTAACCGTGAGTTTTTCTACATCAACTCTTTCAACAGAATTAAAGGCAATATTCATAGCATTTATATTGTTTTCAACGACTTCTTTTCCTTTCTTCGAGAAATTTTTAATTATCTCATTGGTTAATTCTCTTTGTGCTTCATTTTCAGGAAGAATATTGAGAACTTTAAACAATCCTGCTTCCATTATGATGTTTATTTTTTCTCCTAAGTTGTTTTGTTTTGCTATTTTTTGACCGTTGATAAGATATAATTCAGCCTTTTTATCTTTTAAAATTTGTTTATATGATGAAGGTAAAATCCTATCAATTTCATCAGGAGTAAAAACACTGTTTATGAGCACTTTCCCCTTATTTTTAAGCCCATCTAGACAGTTGTATTTGTGAACAAAAGAGAAATTATTAATGGAAATTACATCCTCATTTTTTATCAAATATGAACTTAAAATTTCCTCATCGCTAAGCCTAAGATGAGAAATAGTTAAACTACCTGATTTTTTAGAATCATACTCAAAGAAACCTTGAACATTTTTATCAGTTTTATTCCCTAAAATCCGAATTAAACTTTTGCTGGCAGAAACTGTTCCATCGGAGCCAAGACCGAAAAGCTTTATCTCAGTTTGTTTTAATTTGTTTGCAAAATCTTCAATTTCAAGTGAAGAATTTGTTATATCATCATTAATGCCAACGGAAAAATTGTCTTTGGGATTGTTTGATGTTAGATTCTTAACGATTGCGTTTACACATGCAGGAGAAAATTCCTTGCCTCCCAAGCCGTATCTTCCGCCTATGACTTTAATTTTTCTGTTGCTTTTTTGAATAGCACTAACTACATCGAGAAATAGTGGAGCGTTTGCTCCGGATTCCTTAGTTCTGTCTAAAACGCAAATATTTTTTACTGAATTTGGGAGGATAGAAAGGAAAAGCTTTTCATCGAAGGGACGATATAATCTCACTGCAATTAGTCCAGTTTTATCATCTAAGTTTACTAGGGTTTCTCTAATCGTGTTTACAGAAGAGCCCATACTTACGATGATATTTTTAGCGTTTTTCTTACCATAATACTCAAATGGGGCATACTTTCTACCTGTTATTTTCTCAAAATCCTCCAATTCTTTTAGAAAGTTTGCTGTCCAGTCTGAATAGTCTCTATTAGCTGCTTCTCTATTTTGGAAAAAAACATCTGGATTTTGAGCAGTTCCAAACATTTTTGGGTTATCCGAAGAAATAGCATTCTTTTTTAATTTAAGTTGGCTTAATTTAGGAAATAATTTTAGCATTTCCTCATCTGTTAACTCGTCAATTTTTTGATATTCGTGTGAAGTTCTAAATCCGTCAAAGAAGTGAAGAATAGGAAAATTATATTTTACTGCACACAAATGTGAGATGAAAGCCATATCCTGTGCTTCTTGAACATTAGCAGAAGCAATCATTCCAAAACCAGTCATTCTTGTAGCCATAATATCTGAATGATCACAGAAAATTGATAATGCATGAGAAGAAATGGCTCTTGCTGCAACGTGAATCACAGCGGGAAGTCTTTCTCCCGCTATCTTAAACATATTTGGGATCATTAATAAAAGACCTTGACTACAAGTAAAAGTTGTAGATAAAGCTCCAGATAATAATGCTCCATGTAAAGTCCCAGCGACCCCAGCCTCTGATTGCATTTCAATAGTTTTTACATCTTCTCCAAATATATTCTTTTCGCCATTGCTTGCTTTAGCTGTGCAAAGTTCTGCCATAGCAGTTGATGGTGTGATTGGATATACTGGAATTACCTCAGATAATTTATATGCTACTCTTGCTGCTGCAGAGTTTGCATCGATAGTTATTTTTGTCATATTTTTAACTTCCTTTATATGATTAATATATCATTTTGAAAAAAAATAGTCAAAGAAATTAGAAAATTATGTTTTTCTATTTGAAATTTTCTTTAAAAGATGTATAATGTTCACATGCATAGAGTGTTATTAAAGATACAATATGACGGCCGTGAATTTTATGGTTGGCAAAAGCAAGAAGGCAGAAGAACAATTCAAGCGGAGATAGAAAAAGCGTTAGAAAAGCTTACTGGAGAACCGGTTGAAATTTTTGGAAGCGGAAGAACAGATAGAGGTGTTCATGCATTAGATCAAGCTGCACATTTTGATTTAAAACAGAATATTCCCATAAAAAATCTTCCTGAAGCATTAAACAACCTTCTTCCAAATGACATTTCTATTAAGACAGCTAAGGTTATGAAGGATGATTTTCATGCCAGATTCGATATTAAGTCAAAAACATATATTTATCAAGTTTATAACGCAAGTCAAAAATCGGCGATTTTAGCCAATCAATCGGCGTTTGTGAATTATGATTTGGATTCAGTGAAAATGTTGAAGGTC
>CAMEYT010000010.1 GCA_945947685.1 uncultured Bacillota bacterium
AATATCGAAAAAAGCATTCATTGTTTCCCTACTTACTGCTCTTTCTTCAGGTGTTGGATCTGGGTCAGGAATCATATGAATTAGCGATGCCGTCTCCTCATCATTGATATCAATTTTTTCTTCTAAAGCTTCTGGCCCATATGTTATGTTATAATATTGATTTAACGTCATACCGAAATTATCAGCGACTTCACTATCTGTAGCATTTCTCTTTTTTTCCTTTAAAAACCTTGTTCTAAAGTCCTTATCTCTTTGAGAAAATCCCATTGGCGCATCCGTGATATTTTCCAATGAACGTCCAATTGAATTTTTAATACAACATACAGCATAAGTTGAAAAAGTTACATTTTTACTTAGTTTAAATGTTCTTATAGCGCTCAAAAGCCCCCCTATTCCCTCCGACACTAGGTCATCATAAAAGTATTGACATTTTTTTATAGCAAACTTCTTAGCGCATTTATAAACTAATTTTCTGTTTAGTAAAATTAGCTCTTCTTCAATTTCTTTTTTCTCCTTATTTGATATCCCTTCAGTCGAATATCTTTTTAAAAGTTGCTCATTCTTTTCTGAATATTGATTTAAGCTTGTTTTTCTATCAATCTCTTCCTTCTTGTATGACATTTTTCCCTCTCTATTGTATATGATAACATATTATAACTAAAAATTCAACCCTTTTTTTCAAATTAAAAACGCAGCATAAGAGCTATTTTTAATAATTTTTATTAGTTTTTTATGTTATTATTTAGCAACCTTTTATCAATTAATGATTTTTTTTGATAAAAATGCAAATAATATCGATATGAAACATAAATATCTGTATATAGCGCTATATATAAGTAGCTTCATTCCTCTGTATTTTTTGATTATAGTCAAAGAGCTCATAGACATAATAAATGGAAACTTATCTTTTAATATAACAAACTCCGTTATGCTAGGGCTTAATCTTTTGCTAATTTTAATAGGTTCAATAGCAATAATTTATCTCTACAAAAGAACAAATTATAAGACAATAAAAATCTGCGGCTATAAAAATATAACACGTGAAAATTTCCTACCTTACTTCCCTCTTTTTGTATTATTTGCACTCGCCTTTGAATTACAATTTATAAGTATGGCTGTCGTATATGTCCTTATTCTCGTTATTATCGGTATAGTCTATGTTAAAAATGAGATGTTTTATATAAATCCTTTACTTAATCTTTTGGGTTTTAGTTTATATGAAATCACACTTGAAAATAAGCATAAATTAAGAGTTTTTATGAAAAGAAAACCATCATCAACTCATATCTTAACTAACGGATTTATTTCAAAAATCTAGAAAAATATTGATAATCATTTAATTAAATCTTCTTCATAAAAAGTTCCTTGCAATTAGACTATTTATCCAAGTTTTTTCAAGTTTGACTATCATTACAAATAAAAAGAACAGGAATTCCTGTTCTTCTTTTAATCCTTATTTCTTCGCATAATTTCTATAAGAGCTCTTCTTCTTTCTGCAGCAGCGAATCTTGCTTGTTTATTCTCTTCAGACACTAGTCTGACTAACTCTCCCATTGGATATTCCGCTTGACTAAATGTTTCTCCTTCATATTTTCTTCGCATATAATAATATGTCTCTAAAAATGTTTTTCCACCATTTTCTAATTTATTGCAAATATATTCCTCATTTAAATTTAATTCATCTACTATATTGATAATTTTCATTTTGTTTATATATCTTGCCATACAAATTTTTCTTGTATTTATGTCAATAATAGCTCTGAAAATTGCATCTGCAAGACGAGGAGGGCACTCTTTAAGGGCATCAAAAACATCTCTTTCATTTTTTACAGCAAACACAGGGATATTTGCAGCAACGAATGCAGTTGATTTTTTTTCTTTTGGTTTTAAAGAAGCACTTTTCTTTCTTTTATACACTGGAATCTGTCCAGCTTGTTCCAAAATTCTTCTATTCCCTTTAGTGATAATATCCGTAAGTCTTTGATAAGTAATCCCTAATTCACTACATATATCTTCTTTGCTCTTCTCTTCAAAATGATACAAAGCAAAAACTTTAGCTTGCTTTGGTGAAAGTGTTTTTACTAAATTCTTTACTAAGGCGGGCTTTTCTCTTAACAATTTCTCCACTGAAACTGTTATTTTTGGTTTATCTCTATTTATTAATTCTTCAAAAGAAACTCCTGACTTAACAAGATTATAAAGTTCTTTAAATTTTCTTCTGCTTCTCTTTACAAATTCAAGATATGACTCTTCTTGGATGTTATGCTCTTTACAAAACTCTTCTTTTGTTTTTTCTCCAAGAAATCTTGATTTGAAAATTTCCTTCATATATGGGGGTAATAAATCTACTATTTTTAGAGTTAATTCCATTTCCTCATTAATCAAATTTAAAAAATTAATTTGACTTGGTTTTAAATTTTTACTTTCTGTTTGATTATTAATACTATTGTTCATCTTTACCTCTTTTTTTATGATATCATTATTTATCGAAATAATCAAGGGATAAATAAAAAAAATCCTATATTTTTAGCAAATTTATTAAAAAAAGCATATGTAATTGCATACATAGGAGATTATATGAAAATAGGAATTTGCGGATATGGAAATTTAGGAAAAGCTGTTGAAGATAATATTTATAAAAGCAAGGAGAATGAGCTAATAGCAATTTTTACTCGAAGAACGGGCGTAAAAAGCCGATATGGGAACAAGATCGAAGATTTCTCAAATATTAAGAGTTACGAAGGAAAGATAGACGTTATGATAATGTGTGGAGGATCTCAAGAAGACTTAGAATGGCAATCCCCTGAAGCTCTGAAATTTTTTGATATAATAGACACATTCGACACACATTCACGCATTGAAGAACATAGTAAAAAACTCGAAGAAGTTAGTTTAAAATATGGTCATACAGCCATATATTCATGCGGCTGGGACCCCGGGGTCTTTAGTCTAATTCGTTGCATATACGCAAATATCTTTAATTCTGGCCCTTACACTTTTTGGGGCAGAGGCGTTAGTCAAGGTCATAGCGAAGCATTGAGAAACATATCTGGAATTGCAGACGCTATTCAATTTACTGTTCCAAATGAAGAAGCTAAAACTCTTGCTTATTCCCATCCAAAAGAGAGAATAAATTCAAACGATATGCACGAGCGACATTGTTATATTGCCCTTGATGGGAGCCGCTCTCTCGAAGATATAAAAAGTGATATTTTTAACACAGAAAACTATTTCAAAGGGCAAACTGTCTACGTAAAAGAAGTATCTCTTGATGAAGTTCGTGAAATGAAAAAACATATGTATCACGAAGGTGAGGTCATTGGCGGAAATAAAATAATGGAGAGCTCTTTCCATTTAAAAATGAAAAATAACCCTCAAATGACTGCTAGTATTGTGTTAGCATATTGTCCCGCTCTGCTGCGACTCCCAGCTGGTGCTTATTCAATCATTGACATCCCTCCAAACTACATTGGGAAGGAAGATAATCACAGATATTTATAACTAAAAGTAAAAGAGATTTTTAATTGAACTTGCGGGAATTTCTGCCATAAACAGATATCCATCAGGAGTGAGTTTATATCTTAATTTCACTTCCCCGCCTAATACAACAAAATCTTCTGCAATCTGTCTAATTTCACTCTTAAATGACGGCAAAATTTTTTCTGGATCATTAAGCGTATCCTTTTTTATAATACTAAAAACACGATTTTCTTCAATTTTTTGTCTCATACCCTTTTCTTTATACTCCTCTTAATATATCCCATTACTCCACGATATTTATATGTGCAATCATAAACTTTTTTTGAGCCATTATGTATATTTTCACATAATAGAGTAAATGCTCTCGTGCTCTCTACTGACTCAAGAAAATTTCCAACCGAACAGGAACTGCTTATAGCGTCATCCTCGGGAATTACTCCATATAACGGCAGTTTTATTGTTCGAACTATATCTTGAATATCTAACATTTCTCCGTTCAAGAGCATATCTCCCCTCATCCGATTTATAACTAAACCCTTTGCTTCGAGATGATATTGATTCAAGAGAGTCAACACCTTACTTGCATCTCTTAAACTCGATAAATGAGGAGTAACAACAATAATCGCTTCTGTTGCTGAAAATACAGCCCTATGAAATCCCGCATCTACACCCGCTGGACAATCTAATAGAATATAATCAAAGGAAGAGTCCAAAATATTTACAACATTTTTTATATTGCTGCTTGAAATATTTTCAATTTTGCCACTTGAAGAAGGCAATATGTATAGGAAATTTTGAATCTTGAATTAAGGCTTGCTTTACCCTACATCTTCCGCTGACTACATCTGACAAATCGAATAAAACTCGCTTCTCAACGCCAATCACGACATCGAGATTATTTAGTCCAATATCCATATCTAAAAGCACAACTCTAAAACCTAATTCAGCTAGACTTACGCCTAAATTCGCGCATATAGTGGTTTTTCCAACTCCACCCTTGCCACTCGTGAAGACAATTTTTCTTGCCATAACACCTCACTTTGTATATAAAAAGTTTAATATTATCGCGAAAAAAAGGAAAGGATAATTTTGTTTTATCCTTTCCTAAATTGTATTTTTGTGTCAGTTATTTCTGATTGCGGAAATCAATAATTCTTGGTCTTTTAACAATTTACCTGCCCCTAAAATCGTTACATCCTCAGGATTTTCAGCAATTATGTATGGATATGACAGATTTTTCTTTAAAAAGGCGTCCAATCCTGTCATTTTTGCGACCCCTCCAGTAAATAAAATGCCGTTATTGATTATATCTGATGTAACCTCTGGTGGAAGGGTTGATATCGTAACCTCAATAGTTCTAACAATCTCTTCAAAAAATGCTTCCAAAACAGGCTTTATTTCAGATGAAGAAACAACCCTCGTTGCTGGTGTCCTAGTTGCTAAATCTGTGCCCATTACCTCCATATTAAGCATATCGTTTTTATACAATGAACCTACTTCGTTCTTTATTTTTTCAGCTGTTGGGAGACCAATTAATATTCCTCCATTATTTTTCTTAGAAAGTGCGATTGTGTTTGATATTTCCAAATCCATAGCTCTCCCACCTATGCCAAGAGTTACACCCTGCATAACTGAATTCAAATTGATTGCAGCAATATCTGTTACTGAACCTCCAATATTAACTGCAACGCATGCTTTAGAAGAAGAAATATTCTTACCAGCTCCATAAGCTGAACACAAAATCGAAGGGATAAAATCTATATCCAAAAATCCCTCATTTTCAAATAATCTTCTGTAAAGATTTTTCTCCTCTTTTGTTATTCCACAATGGACTAAGACAACTGCTGTTGAGCGATTTTTCTTAAATCCTATCTTCTGTAAAAAGTATTTAAGCATTATTTCTGCATACTCAAAATTCTCTATCACACCGTTTGATACGGGATTAAACACTTCCACACTTTCAGGTGTTTTCCACACGAGTTTTTTAGCTTCTTCCCCAAGTGCTTTAACTTTATATACACCCTTATTTTCTTCAACTGCGACCATTGTAGGTTCTTTCAATATGTAGCCCTGCTTTCGGGCATATATAGTTGTAAATGAACCACCTAAATCTATTGCATAATCAAACATATTTCCTCCTTTAAGCTAATGTTACTAGCACTGCAGGTTTATCATTAATGTTAAATTGTATAGTATCCCCTTTTCTACTCTTTAAAAGAGTAAAAATAAGATCATTTCTACAAGTAATCTCAGATGTTTTTTCTTTTACTTTCACAGAGGAAATTATATCTCCCTTCGTGAAGCCTAAAATTTCATTATCGTTGAGAACTTTTATCCCCGTATCACTATTATAAACCAAATCTGAGCTGAGATAATTCTTATCATAATAATATTTTTTGTATCCAGAAAAACAAGTCTGCATTACATCTGATTCATAGTAATCAATCGTATCGATATTTAGATAATCTATTGAATACAATTTTACCAAAGCACTTTCATTCTCATTTGTGCTAATTAAATCGTCTAAAACGAGGGTTATAGGATAGATTGGAATCGCATAATTGATTGCTCCATCTTCACTTAATGTTCCAAGCGTAGGCTGACCTATAAGGTAGCCATCTTTATCAAATAATCCACCGCCAGAATTTCCCCCTTGAATATGAATTTGAATTGGGATTAAATATTCATAAATATTAGAGAGGACTTCTTCCTCAGTAAGTCCTATTTTTATGTTCTTAACTGTGTAACTATAGTTCACTTCTGAACTTACAATATTTCCACGCGTTATGGTATTTTGATTTTCCAATTTTTCAGGCGTGCCGATAGCAAAAGCAGGCTCAGATTTTGAAAGCTCATCCTCAATAGAACAATCTATTGAACGATCCTTCATTCTTACCCAATCTATATTTTCCTTTACGTAGATTATCGCTGAATCAAGATAAGTGTCATACCATAAAACTTCTCCTTCATATGGAAGAGTCGAACCATATCTCTCTTCATTTGTATAATCATTTGGATAAACTTTCACATCATATCTACTAGCCTTTCGCTCATAGATCTCACTTATAACGTGATAATTCGTAACGATATAACTGCCTTCTTCGATTGTCTTGTTTTCTTCATATTCATACCCTTTGGAAGCAACACAAACCCCGCTACCCAACCAGGCTCCTACATGTTCTATCTCAACTACGATTGAAACACAAGCCTCTGTATAAAACTCGCCCAATCCGTAGAACGTCAAGTTATTTTCTTTAATTACATCGTTCAAACAGAATCCTTCTTCAGACGCTGTTTTCTGTCTAACAATATCTAAATTTGGATCTTTGTAGTTTGTTGCTATAAGTTGAATCAAATAATAAAATCCACCAAAAACAGCAGCAATGACGACAATCAATGCAAATACCAACATCCCAAATATTGTTTTAACATTTCTTTTAGCCATGCTGCTCCTTTTTATTAAATAATTTGTAAATTTTTCTTAAAGACTTTTCTATAATCTTGAGCTACCCTCATTCCTTGCATAATATCATATGAAGCATCTCCCGAAGCAATTGTCTTCATAATAATTGAATCACCTAGTATATCGCAAACGATATCATTTACGAGCTGCTTCTTAGATGAATTTAAAGCAACGGCGAGTTTTACGATTATTCCTAACTTTCTAACTGCGTCTAAATCTTCTTCAGTTACTATATCTTTATATCTCATCCACTCTGCTAGCGAGAAGTTGTCTGGTTTTTGACATACAATTATAAATCCAGCAAGCAACAAATCCTTCTGACTAACTCCACACACTCCTGAGTTCAATAGAGTATAAAGTCCAAATTTCTCATAATCATAGAAATTAACTGCTTTCCCACAATCATACATATATGCTGCAGCTCTCATAGGCTTTACATATGCCCTTGGTAACTTATGCATAACCTTTAATTGCTTGAATAATATTGTTGCCATATTATAGACTTTTATATTATTTGAATCTTCTTTTTTATGAAATTCAAAATAATTATCGAATGAATTTCCTAATACATCGGCATATTTCTCTTGTGTTTCTCCCTCAACATTCATCGAGATAATTCCGTTCATAATATTAGCTGTTGAAATTAAGATATCATTAAATTTTCCAACTTCACAGCAAGCTTCAATAATAGCAAGACCAGCGAGAAGAGAATTGACATCTCCAATCATTCCTTTAATCTTTGTAACTTTTTCGAGGTCCAACCCTTTAATGAAAGTAAAAGTATCTTTTGCTGTCTTTTCGTCAATCTGATAGTTGTTATCAATATCAACTGGATAGTGAGCTATTTTCTTAGCTAATCTTCCAAAATTAATGAATGCATCCCCTGAACCAACTAGGCTGTCCCCTCCTTCAAAAACAAAATTAGCATTGACTAATTCCTTTTTAAATGTTGCAATCATTTCATTTACATTTGATAACATTCTAATATTTTCTGTGCCATATGGTATAACTACTGTATCAATCATTGTCCTACGATTATACTTTTGGATATATGTAAAATACTTATCAACATAAATTCCTATAGCTTTAGAAATATCGATAGTGCTATTCATTGAATTAAACAAGTATCTAAAGTTATCTTCTTGATCTAAAATTGTAAATGCTACGCCTGTATTATTATACAATTCCTCAAAAAAGCCCTTTTGATTTCTAGCTTTTGCGATATAGCTCTTTGCAACACCGATAATTCTTTCAACACCATAAGATTGAATCATCTCTCTATAAACTATCAAATTTGATACAACCTTAGAAACAGTTTTTGGCTTAATCAACTGGTCTTTAAAAATATCTTCTCCTATTGGGAAAGAGTCAAAATTTTCCTTTATTATTTGATATCTTCCGTGTCTTGTCTCATAGATAACGAGTCTAGTTCCACGTTCTTCGATTGATAAGATAGCAATTTTCTCCATAAGGCCTCCCGAGTCTGATTTGATACCTTTCGTTGGGCAACTGGCTTCACAA
>CAMEYT010000011.1 GCA_945947685.1 uncultured Bacillota bacterium
TGTTTATCTCTGGAAGGAGTTTACAACCCCCGTAAATGACTTTCAGAGATAGACAGCAGAAACAACGCAGATTATCCTATTTTTTGTTAAATTCCGAGAGTTTTCTTTCTCAAAGCATCATACTCCTCTTTAGTTATAGTGCCTTGTTCATACATACTCTTCAGCTCTTCCAACTTTTGTGTTTGGCTTCTAATTCCAAATGTATCCTTAAAGCCAGATACCGCTTTATTAGAGAAGTCTTTTACTTGTTGACCAAAACTATTGTTATTAATTTCCTGGGCATTTCCATTGTTATTCATTCCATTAAAAGCATTTTGTTGATTATTGGCAGAACTATTGTTGTAATTATTCCCAATATTTTGTCCCGGCATTGTTATATTAGGATTTCCTTGTATAAATTGGCCATTTTCATAGCTTTCAATGAAGCTGTTTACACTACTTCCAAAAATGAAAATAATAACACCCAAAGGAAGAGTTATAATTCCAAAGAAGAGTCCCCAACCCCAAACAGTCCCTTTTAAAGAAATTAATTGGTCCATTGATGCTTCGTATGCCTCTTTATACTTGCAAGCACCTATAATCATAGGAATTCCAATAATTGCTCCAACAATTGAAACAGTATACAAAATACCTAAAATTAAAAATACATAATACATTACATTAAAATATGATCTCATTTGGCTTTGATTCATTTCACCCATTTTTCTTTCCTCCATTTATTTTATTCTACATCAGTATATGAACATTGTCAATGTTTTTGTCTTATTTTTTGAATATCGTGAATGTAATTTCCTTCTTTGTCATTAGTAATCAAGGGAGGCAAAACTGTTACGCCGTGCTTTCCTCCTTTAACGGCTTCAACCACAAATAATATATTTTTTCCCTGCCCATTTTGTGTAAAAAACATACGTTTAGGTTCAATCTTATTTAACATCAATTCATATATTAATTCGCAACATCTGTCTGCATCATAAACAGCATAAAATCTTCCACCAAATTTAAGCATATCATTTGCAGATTTTATCAAATCCTTCAAAGGTAAATTGCTTTCGTGTCGAGCTATAGCTCTGCTAGAATTTTTATTTAACTCTGCTGAACCTTCTCTTTTATAGGGAGGGTTCGTAAAAACAACATCAACACTGCCGTTCTCAATATATTTCATATGATTTTGGACTTTATCATTATACACAGTTATATTGTCAATTTGATTCAATTCTATGCTTTTTAAAGACATATCAAAAAGCTCTTTTTGTAGCTCAAAAGCGTAAATATGCTTGTTTTTTTGTTTTTGAGAAAGCAAGATTGAAATCACTCCACTACCTGATCCAATTTCTACTGCAACTTCTCTTTTTTTTAATTTTACAAAATTTGCAAGCACAACAGAGTCAGAGGTGAAAGTATACAGATTTTTGTTTTGTATTATTCTCAACCCCTCGCACTGTAAATCTTCAATTCTCTCATTTTCATTTAACTCTATCATTTGTTCTCAATGGCATGTTTTTCAATTTTAATTTTATTAACATCAAATTCTTTTATTTCTGACAGATTCTCTTGTTCAAAACGAACACTAACTTTTTTGTTGAATAAATCATTATATACGACTTTTCCTCTTCCTTCAGGTGTATCAACAAAAGAATTCATTTTTGGCATCTGCTTTAAAATTTCAACATAATTGTCATTCTCATAAGCTAAGCAGCATAGAAGTTTCCCACAAATCCCGCTGATTGCAGATGGATTAAGAGATAAATTTTGATTTTTTGCCATTTTTATTGAAACATGTTCGCAATCTCCAAAGCCTTGGCAGCAGCAACATTCTTTCCCACACATTCCTAATGCTCCCATTGCGCGAACAGCATCTCTTGGACCAATTTGTCTCAGCTCAATTCTCGTCTTATAATTTTCTGCGAGTTTCTTAGCTAAATTTCTAAAATCTACTCTTTCGTCTGCAGTAAAGTTTACAGTAATTCGTGATAAATCATAATTTCCTTCAACTGAAATAACCTTCATCTCAAGCGCCATATCTTTGACAATTTTTCTAATATCAGAAGTGTATCCTCTTGCTATATTATCATTTTCTTCTGCTTTCTTTACTTCTTGATTCGTTGCTATTTTAAGAACATTTTTTAATCCATCTTCAAGTGTCGAGGCATCGATTTTCTTTTCCTCTTCAACAACTCTCCCTATATCATTTCCTTTTTCAGTCTCAACTAAAACATAATCTCCTTTTTTTACTTCTATCCCATTTGGACTAAAGCTATATATATTGTTGTTGTGTCTGAATTTAACACCAACTACTTCTATCTGCATAAATATTTTACCTCCAACATATTCATTAAGAAATTATCCACAATTAAGGTAGTATTTGTAAAAAATTTCATTTCTTTGACATCATTTCTAATTAATTTTTCAATTTCTGTGATACATTTCATTGAATATTCATCTGCAACTTGATTTAATTCAGATTCAATATATTTTAATCTTACAACATCCTTTTGCTTTGTTTTAATCGCAATTAAATCTTCTAAAATCATCGAAAGAATTTCAAAAACGAAAAGTATATCGTCTTTATTATCCATTATTTTTTTGCTATATACAAGAACTTCTCTACTACTTTTCATTTTGCAAATAATGTTTGTAGCAAGCATAAAGATGTCTCCAAGATTTTTCTTCTTACTTAATTCAATAGTTCTTCCTAGATATCCATTCCCAAGAGCAAGTGCAATCTCTTTCGTATCTCTGTCAAGGTCAGTTAGTTCTTTTTCGATTATATCCCTTGAGAACGCTCCTATCTCAATCTTAAAACACCTCGACTTAATCGTAGGTAAAACATTTTGAGCATTCGATGTCGAAAGTAAATAATACATATTGCTGTTTGGTTCTTCAAGAACTTTCAACAATTTATTCTGAGCCTCAGAAGTAGATTTATCAAAATCATCAATGATAAAAATTTTGCTATCCGCAAAAATTGGTTTAACAAAACTTTCATCAACAATATAGTTGCTATCTTCAACTAATAACTGATTTTTTTTAGGGAAATACTTAACATCAGGATGGTCTTTCCCCAATTTAATACAGTTTTCACATTTCCCGCATAGATCTGAACAAAGCAAAGCGTTCGCAATAAGACGGGTAAACTCTTTTGCTGTGAAAGAGTCATTGGAGATAATTAAATAGGAATGTGCTTGTTTGCCGAGCCTAATATCCTCCAATACCTTTTTAAATTCTTCCCTATCTTGCAAAATTTTCCTAATCATAAATATATATTAGCACATAATTTGAAATTTGTAAAACAATATTTTATTAAGCCCTCATAGATTTATCAAAAAAGTATGAAAAAGCAAACTATAGCTAAAACAAAGAGATAGATTGCAAACCAAATAAAGTTCATCTTCTTGGTAAGATTTATCATAAACTTGATTGAAAATATACCAACAACAAACGCAACGATTGAACCTATAATCAATCCTGGAATATTTACGACAAAAGTATGTGATTCGACAATAATTTCATATAGCTCTTTAACAAGTGATAGTATAATTATTGGAATACTCATCAAAAAAGAAAATTCTGCAACATCTTCTCTATCTCCCCCAGCAATTATACCCCCGCAAATGGTTGAACCCGATCGAGAAATACCCGGAAATACAGCCAGCCCCTGCATTATCCCCATTGTTAGAGCTTGCCCATATGTTAATTTAAATCCTTCAAAAGAAACATTTTTGTATGGCTCAGCTTTCTTCTTTTTTAGATATAAAAGATTTGTAGCCGTTAAAAGTGCTGCTGTTATCATGAAACAAATAGGTAGAAAATTCCCTTCAAACGATTTATTTAAAATCGGCATTAATACCAATACGATAATACAAGTTGGAATTGTTGCAACAACGAGTTTTTTACAATCATCACATAAAGGATGTTTTATATAATTTAAAAGCTTTTTTCTGAAAACAATTACTATTGATAGCAAAGTTGCGACATGAAGAATTATGCTGACAAATAGGCTCTCTTCAACGCCAAATATTCTACTGAACAAAACAAGATGCCCACTAGATGAAACAGGTAAAAATTCGGTCAATCCTTGAATTAATCCGAGGATAATTAAAGAAAAAAATATAGACATATATTCTCCAACAGTGTTTACTATTAATAGTATATGTCTATATTTTTTTGATATTCTTTTTTAATTTTTATTCGCCAAGTTTGTCGATTTTTTCAAGAAGCTCTTCAACTCTTGCACTGATTCTTTCCATCTCTTCTTGAGATGCTTCATCAGTGTTCATAGCTTGTTGCTTTAGTTCCTCAATCTCAGCAAACAATCTTCTTCTCTCTTCTTCTTTCTTCATTGAATTATCGATACCTTTAATTGCTTGGCTTATTTGTTGATTAGCAACATTTTGAGCTTTTTGAGCTTTCTCTTCTTCAGCTTTAATTTTAGTAGCTATATCTTTAATCTGCTCATTTTTTCTTGGTCGACCTCTTCCCTTTTTCTCAGTAGGTTGACTTACTTTTACACTTTTTCTATTTTTAACAGATGGGCTATTTATTTTTTTTGTTGAACCTATAGGTCTACCTCTTCCTCTCTTTTCTTTGACTTGAGTTTCAACCTTTTTAGGACGGCCTCTTCCTCTCTTAACCTGAGGTTCTTCATGTTTAACCTTAACCGATCCTACAGGTCTACCTCTTCCTCTCTTAACTTCTACAGGTTGAACTTCTTCAGCACTGCTATTTCCCTCGTCGGATTTAGTTTCAACAATATTTTTATCGTCTTCTATTATCTCATAGACCTCATCTTCTTCTGTTTCTCCATCAGCCTCAATCTCTTTAATTGAGCTTTCAGTTGGAGCAACATCTTCGGATTTAGTTTCGTCATCAAATACATCTTCCTGACTATTTGGAGTTTTCTTTGTTTCTTCTAAAGCAATTCCCTGAACAACAGGTTCGTTCTCTATATCAGCATATTGGACAGGTTCATCAAATGAATATTCTTCAAAATTTGCTGTTTTTACCTCTTCCTCGGCAGGTTCAGAGGGTTCATCAAAATAATTTGTTGGTTCAGTCTTTTGCTCTGCTTCTTTCTGTATATTAATTTGATTAACAACTTCTTCCTCGGTTGTGTTTGCTGTTAAAATTGAAGAATTTTCATCTAATCCAAGCTTGCGTCTGAGAGTTAAATTTTCATCTTCTAATCGCTTGATCAATGTTTGTGCTTCTGCTAAATCTTCCTCTGTTGTTTCTGAGTTCTTCTTCAAAGTTGATAACTCTGATTTAACTTCATTATCAACAGTTTCTGCCGCACTCTTACAAATTCTAGTATAAAATGATTGATATTCAGAAAGCATTGCTTTTTCCGCTTTATCTTTTCCACTGTCAAGTTCAGATTGCAGATTCTTTATCTCTTGTTCATAATCATTCTTTTCAACAAGATATCTTCTCTTCTGTTGTTCGAAATCGCTTTCTTCCTTTTCCTGTTTAGCAATTTCCGCCATTTGTTGCTTTCTTAAGAAGTTACTTTCAATTCTTGAAGTCGTTTCTTCTTGAGATTGTCTTAATCTATCAATATTTTCCTTAGAAACTTGCATCTTTCTTTGGAAATCTTTTTGAACATTATCAAAATTCTTTTTTAATGATTCTAAAGCAGCCTCAATTTGAGAAATCTTTGCTAAAGTTTTATCCTTGTTGCTTAAGTAAACTTCAGATTCTCTCATTGCTCTGTCGAGGATATTTGAACCATCAACTCCCGCCTTTTCAAAATCATATTTTTCATATTCTACCATTTCATTTCTTGCTTTATCGAACTCTTCTTTCTCTTTTCTTGCTCTATTCTCCAAGAATTCTCTCAATGCAGGGATACCCTTTTCTATTTCTTCTACTGAGAATAATAATGTAAAATCGATGAATTGTGGAAGGTCAACACAAGCATTATCAACAAATCTATGGAATAAATGAAGATTTTGATATAAGCTATCAAGATTCGAGTGCTTCTTTGCCACTAAACACATCTTTGCAACACTATACATTAATAGCATAATGCAAGGGATTGCAAGAGCTACGATTAAGAGATATGTATTTAAAACCGTATCAGATGAACCACTTCCGCTATGAGCAAGACCTACAATAAACATTAATACAGATATTATAAATGAAAAAATCCCTAAATTCTTAATATTCGAATCGAAAGAACTTGCCTTTAAAGGCTTTTCAATGATATTCTCAACTGTTAAATATTGAGATGGAGCTTTTTCTCTGTAGAGAATATATTGTTGCCAGTTATACGACAATCTCTTTGGCCCAGATTTAACTAAGTTTGTAAATTCTTTTATATTTTCAGTCGTTAATTTCTTGTTTATGAATAACCATTTATTTAGTCTGTCAAGAGCCTTAGTTGTTCTAATCTCATACGAGCAATATGACTTGATGATGAAGAACAAAATAAGAACCAACTCTAAAGATAGTCCAATAATAAACATTAAATCAAATGAAATTGATACTGATAAGCTCGAGAAGAATGCTCTTATTCCACCCTCTATATCCAATAGGTTTAAAATACTCATATATTTTCTCCTTTAGTTTCATATTTAGTATATCACAATAAAAAAATAAATACTAATAAAAATTAGTATTTTTTTCTTATTTTTTTAATATTTTTTTAGTTAATTTATTTTTTAATTAATTTTAATTAATTCTCCATATTTTAATGACAATAAATAAATTTCATCTAAACGCAGCATATATGCATTTTCTATTGCTTTTTTATAAATAAATAATTGCTTTTTATATTTATTAATTAATATTTTTTCATCTTTAATATTTGTAAATTTATAGTCAATCAATATATTATTTTTTCCTAATAAAAATAAATCAACTATTCCTTGAATCATAATATCTTCATCAAGAGGCGTATCCATAATTTCGCTTGCCTTAATTTTCATTGTAAACACTTTTTCTTTAAAAATCTTTTTATCCTTTAAAAGAGGCTTTAAAATTTTAATACTCTTCAAGAGAATGCTTACATCAATTAGTTGCAACTCTTCTTTTGATAGATTATTTCTAATATCTTCCTCTGAATTAATATTGACTAAATCCAATTTTTCAAGAGCATTGTGATATGCTATCCCAACATCGACAGTCTCTCCTCCACCAAAATATTTTTTATCTGGCTGTGCCTCTTCGTTAATCATTGTTACAGATTGTTTATATCGGGTTTCAGTCGCTAGTTGATTCGGATATTTATAATTCAAATATTTGTCAATATTTTGAACATATATATCATTCGACGTTACAACTTTTTTCTCAACAACACTTTCTTCATTAATTATTGAATCAAATACATTAAATTCAAATCCATTCTTCTCAAAATGATCTACTTGTGTTAATTCTCTATTTTTTACCATAAGCGAAGAAATAATCAATTTTAAATATGAATTATTTTCAAATATTTCCTCAGCAGAAAGTATAGGACGAACATCTTCCACTTTTCTTTCCCCAACAATGTATAGATGATTTTTAGCTCTTGTCATTGCAACATATAAGAGCATAATCTCGTCAATAAATTCCTTTCTCGATTTTTCTTGCTCTATTGCATACAATAAAATATTCTTTGCTTTTTCTCCCTCAAAATAATCTAAGTTTTCTAATGCTAAGCCATATTTATTGCTAATTTTGAAGGCGTTTCCTCCATTCCTCGCATCCGTTCTGTTAAATTCTTTATCCATTCCTGCTAAAATTACAATTGGATACTCTAACCCCTTACTTGCATGCATTGTAGTAATCTCGACGGCATTCAACCCACTATTAATTCCGCTAATCTTGATATCATTGGATTCAAGATAGCTCAAGAGACTTGGGATATCATAGTTATATCCACTATTCTCAATTATATCCAATAATTTATCAATTTGATTATTTATATTTATCCCATCTTTTTTTGACAAAAGATATGCGTTATAACCCCTTTGAATAAAGAGTTTTTCAAGTTCTCTTCTTATCCCTAACACCGAAATATTCAGCTTAAATTCTTTTAAGTTCTCTTCAAAAACTGAGAATTTATCACTCTCTTTAAATTCTTGATAGAAAGTCTTGTTTCTTCTATCCTTTCTTATATCGCACAAATCCTCTAAGCTCAATCTGCCTAATTTTGAAGATAAAAAGCTTGCAAGAGCTACATCATCTTCATAATCCACACAGAGTTTTAAAAGATTTTTTATCACTTCAACTTCTTCGTTGGATGAAATCTCCTTCTCCAATGAAGAAACGACTGGTATGTTTTGGAGAGATAACTCTTGAACAATCCTATCGGCAACCTCCCCTCTTCCTCGAACA
>CAMEYT010000012.1 GCA_945947685.1 uncultured Bacillota bacterium
GCCGCTGGATGTGTTGTAACAGGCTCTTTAAAAGATGCAAAGCGAAAAGTTGAAAAAGCAATTAAAGAAACATTAAAAGAGCAGGGGTTTAATGATTAATGGGATTTTATTGTTAGATAAGCCAAAAGGGATTTCGTCAAATTGTGCAGTTAACATTGTTAAGAAGTGTGTTGATGCAGATAAGGCGGGTCATTTAGGAACCTTAGATGTTGCTGGCCACGGTTTGCTCCCTGTAACTCTAGGCAAGGCCACGAAATTATTCGATTATTTTTTAAATAAAGATAAAGTATATCAAGCTTCGTTCAAGTTCGGTGTTGAAACAGACACTTTTGACCTTGAAGGTAAAATTGTAAAAAGTAACGATAAAATTATTAAAAAAGAAGAGGTTTTATCAGTTATTCCAAAACTAATTGGCAAGCAATTACAAATGCCACCAGTTTACTCCGCAAAGAAAATTAAAGGAAGAAAAGCATATGATTTGGCTAGAGAAGGGAAAGAAGTCCTTCTCAAACCCAAAGAGATAGAAATTTATGATTTAAAACTTTTAGAACAAATAGGGGAAAATGAATTTATGTTTGAAATTCATTGCTCTAGTGGAACATACATTAGAAGTCTATGTAGAGATATGGCAGACTGTTTATCAACCTGTGGTGTGATGTCTGATATAATACGCACAAGATGTGGAGATTTAAAATTGAGAGATGCTTTTCTTTTAGAAGAGGTAAAAAACGGTAAATATGAGATAATACCTATGGAAAATATGTTCTCATATGATAGCTTTGTATTGAATGAAGAAGAGACTTTAAGAGTGTTAAATGGAGTAAAAATATATATTAATAAAAACGAAGGAAGATATAAAGTCTTCACCAATAAAGGCGAGTTTGTTGGGATTGGGGAAGCAAAAAACAATATTTTAAAGATTATTTTAAGATTGATTTAAGGAGATAAAATGATAAGATTTGGTCCATCGGGAAATAGCGTTAGTTTTTATGAAGAAGGACATAAGAAGACTCTTGAAGCACCTAAATGGCTCAAAGAGAGAAATTTAGATGCTTTTGAATATTCTTTTGGCAAGGGATATATCCTCTCTTCAGAAAGCGCGAAGCAAATTGGAGATGAATTTAAGAAGGAAGGAATTGCGATGAGTATTCACGCTCCATATTTTATAAACTTTGCTAATCCAAGTGAAGAAATGTATGAAAAAACAAAAGGGTATATAAGAACTGGAATTAAATTTCTTCACCTTATGTCTGCTGATCGCTTGATTTTTCATACTGCATCTTGCGGAAAGACATCTAGAGAGGAGGCTATTGCTCTTACTAGAGCTAGATTGACACAGTTTATTGATGAGTTAGACAAAGAAGGATTATTAAATGGTATTTATCTATGCCCAGAAACAATGGGAAAGACTATGCAGATTGGGACATATAAGGAAATAATTGATTTCTGCACAATAAATCCTAGATTAATTCCAACTTTTGATTTTGGACATATAAACGCTCTCACACAAGGTGGACTAAAGACAAAGGAAGACTATAAGAAAATATTCTCTTATTGTAGAGAAAAATTGGGAGAAGAGAGAACAAAAATTTGTCATATTCATTTTTCGAAAATAGAGTATGGAGGCAAAGGAGAAATTAGACACTTAAACTTTGATGATAATAAATATGGCCCTGACTTTCAGCCTCTTGCAGAAGCAATAAAAGAGGAGAATTTGACACCTCGAATCATATGTGAGTCTGCAGGTAATATGGCCGAAGATGCAGCAGAGATGAAAAGGATATATTTTAATCTCTAAAAAATCAAAAAATATCAAAATTTTACTAGACAATTTAGGTATAATATGTTAAAATAAACGAGATTTAGAGAAAAAGGAGAAAAATATGATTACAGCAGGAGAATTCAGAAAAGGCGTAACTTTTGAAAAAGATGGAAATGTTTATGTTGTTATTGATTTCTTACATGTTAAACCAGGGAAGGGATCACCATTCGTTAGAACAAAAATTAAAAACGTTATGACAGGACAAGTTCGTGAAGAAACTTTTAACCCAACAGATAAATTCCAAGTTGCAGTTATTGAAAAGAAAGAAATGACTTATCTTTATAATGACGGAGATTTATATTACTTTATGGATGCAGAAACATATGACCAAATTCCATTAAATAAGGAATCTGTTGCAGATGCTTTAAATTTTATAACAGAAAATATGAACACTACAATGTATTTCTACAAGGGCAATCCATTTGCAGTTTATCCTCCAACATTCGTTGAACTTGAAGTTATAGATTGCGAACCAGGAATTCAAGGTGATACATCTAAGGCAACAACAAAGCCAGCTAAACTTGAAACAGGATATGTTATCAATGTTCCTTTATTTATCAATATTGGAGAAAAAATCCGCGTTGATACAAGAGATGGTTCATATATGGAAAGAGTTAAATAATTTAAAAATATAAATATTGATAAGAGCGAATATTCTCGCTTTTATTTTTTTATTCTCCTATTTTCAACATATTTAAAATTTCCAACATTTCATATCTTAAAACAGAGGTAAAAAGAATTCGGTTAATGAGATAAGAATGCGAGCGGATAAACCAATCGTTATTGTCATTTCTGGAGAAAAATATTTTTTAAGCGAAAATGGGCTTACAAAGAGATTAAACGAAGCGATTTATTCAAATAAAACAACTATTGAAGATATAATTTTTAGGGCTAGTGAGTGCTCGATTTATTCTGTTAATGAGCAGATAAAAAAAGGGTTCATCATGACTAAAGGAGGAATTAGAATAGGAATCGCGGGAAATTTGATTGAGGAAAAGGGAGTCATAAAGACTATGACCAATTTTTCTTCAATTAACATACGAATCCCACATGAAATTAAGAATTGTTCACTGAAAGCTTTTAATAGTATTTACTACAATGAAACTATTCAAAATTCGCTTATTATTGCTCCTCCTGGAGGAGGTAAAACCACCTTTTTGAGAGATTTTATTTGTCAACTATCTGAGAGAAATTTGGCTTACAATGTGCTTGTTTTAGATGAAAGAGGGGAACTTGATACGGGTAAACCCAATAGCTTGGGAAATTTCACTGATATAATTTCTTTTTCTAGAAAAATTATTGGCTTTGAAAATGGAATAAGAGCTTTATCTCCAGATCTTATTGTTACGGATGAATTGAGTGAAAAGGATGATGTCGATGCAATTATGTATGCTGTTAATTGTGGCGTTAAGATAATAGCTTCAATTCACGCTTCAGGGATTGACGATTTCGCGAACAAAGAAAATGCAAAAAGATTAATCCAAGAGCAAGTTTTTAAGAGATATGTTGTCCTTTCAAATCGAGAAGGTCCGGGAACCTTAGAAGGGATTTATAATGAGAAACTCTCTAGAAGTCAGCTTGTTTATTAAGGAGGAGTTTATGAAATGGATTTTGATGGTTATTCTATTCGCCGGTTGTTTGCTAGTTGGATATCTGTATTCAAATAAATATAAAAAAAGGGTAGATTTCTTTAATTCTCTTATATATTTTGCGCAAAAGTTGGATGTTGAGATAAATTTTTCTCGGGAAAGGTTGAAGAAACTTGTTGAGGATTTTGATGAAAAGGCAAAGTCTAACTTACAAGGAATAGATATTTCTTTTTTAAAATATTTAAACGAAGGGGGAGATTTAACGGCAGAGAGCTTATTTAGGAATAAAGGATTGATAAAAAAAGAGGAAAAAGAGGTCGTTACAATGTTTTTTAAAAATCTTGGTAGGAGCGATGTTGAAAATCAAACTAAGGAGATAAAAAACTCGATTGAGAGGTTCGAAAAACTGCAGAATGATGCTCTTATGGAGTATAAAAAATTTGGAAAATTGGGGATAAAACTAGGCATAATTGCAGGCCTCGCTTTAGTTATAATTCTCATTTAGGGAGGTTGCATATGGGTGAAATAGAAATTATTTTTAAGATTGCTGGAATAGGCCTTTTAACTGCAATTATTACTCAAATTTTAAAACAAACAGGTAAGGATGAAATTGGCACGATGGCGACATTAGCTGGACTTATAATCGTGCTTGTCATGGTGTTAAGTTTACTTACAAATTTGTTTAATAATATTAAGTCAATGTTCAATTTTTTCTAAAGCAGGAGTATTATGGAAACTATTCTAAAAATAATTGCTATTGGATTAATTACTTGTTTCGCAGTCTTAATCGTGAAGCCGATTAAGAGTGATTTTTCATTATTAATAAGTGTAGTCGGTGGCATAATTATTTTGTCAATGGTTTTAAATTGCTTTACATCTATTTTTAGCTCTTTTTCATCTATTATTCAAAAGACAGGATTAAATCAAGAAGTTTTTTCTCTTATTTTAAAAATTGTAGGAATAGGTTATTTAACAGAATTTTCTGCGAACTTATGTAGTGATTGCGGAAATAGTGGACTTGCTGATAAAATGCTTTTGGGAGGGAAAGTTGTTTTGTTAGTTTTATCTCTTCCAATAATTAATAATATTTTAAGCATTATAGCGGAGCTGTTACCATGAAGAGGAAAATTTGCTTTTTGTTGCTAATATTCACCTTGTTTTTTTCTCTTCCTTTTTCCTGTGTTATAAATAATTCTTCAACCATTGTAGCTTGTGCAGATATTCAAGATGATTTCAATGAGACGATTGATAGTCAGTTGGAAAATCTGGACTTCGGAGACATAGATAAAATTATAGATGACTTCAATCAAAAAGGGAATAATATCTTTGGAGAATCGAGTTTTTTAGATAAGATTTATAAAATTATTCTAGGAGAAAATTTAACTGATTATCCATCAATTTGGGATATGTTAAAATCACTTTTCTTTGATAATATTTTATCGTTGTTACCTATAATAGCAACCATTATAGCAATTTCTATTTTAGGCGGGATGGTTGGAAATTTAAAGACAAACAAAAACGGTAAATCAATGGAAAGTATAATACATTTTGTGATATATGGCTTAACCGTAATTTTAATTTCAACAATAATATTTAAAATGATTGATATAACAACGTCAACAATCCACTCTGTGAAAGCTCAAACAGAGGTTGTTTTCCCGATTTTACTTACTCTCTTAACTGCTATGGGTGGGACGACATCAGTTGGAATTTATCAGCCCGTTATGTCCTTTTTTTCTAGCACGATTATAGAAATTTTTACAAGCTTCGTGTTACCATTGTTTTTAATATCCATTGCTTTAAATTTCATCTCTAATCTTTCAAATTCAATTAAGTTAGATAAACTTTCCAGTTTTGTAAATAGTTTATTTAAATGGGTTATAGGAATTATGTTCACAATTTTTACTGCTTTTATTTCTATTCAAGGGATATCAGTAGCAGCAGTTGATGGGTTGTCTATAAGAACAGCAAAGTTCACTATAAAAAACACAATTCCAATTGTAGGCTCATATATTTCAGACGGATTTTCATTGATTATTGCAAGTTCAAATTTAATCAAAAATGCGGTCGGCGGAGCAGGATTATTATTGCTTTTAGCAACGATTATTTCGCCAATCATTAAGCTAGTTTTATTTGTCTTAGCATTGAAATTAATGGCTGGCATTATACAACCTTTAGGAGATAATAAAATTGCAAATTTTATTTCTTCACTTTCAAAAAATATGACGATGCTATTAGTAATGTTGGTGTGTGTTAGCTTTATGTATTTCATTTTAACTGGGCTTGTAATATGCTCCGTCAATGTGATATAGGAGGAAATAATGAGTGGAGTATCAAGTTGGATTTTATCGATAGCGGGCATTATTTGTATTTCTGTCATTGTTGAAATTATAATGCCAGAAGGACAGATGAATAAATATATCAAAGGTGTTTTATCTTTCATTATCATCTTTGTCATTGTTTCGCCTCTTCCTAATTTATTAAACCAAAAGAGTATCAATATTACAACGAATATAGACCAGATTCAAGTGCAGCAAGACTTTCTTGATAAATATAATATCGCATGTAAAGACGCGATAGAAAAAGATTTAATTAATGAAATAAAGGCTTTAGGTTATGAGGGCATTAATATTGAAATTTCATATGGCTTCGATGGGGAAAATTGCTATTTTGATAAAGTATTTGTCGAATTAAAGGGGTTAGTCATAAGTGAGAATTCAACACATAAAGATATAGTAGAAATAAAGGAGGAAATAACAAGTGTGGTTGTAAAAAAACTAAATGAAGTGGAGGTTTATTTTGAAGAATAAATTTGAAGAAAGACTTTCAAAATTGGTTGAAAAGATTAAGGAAAATAAAAAAATACAAATTGGAATAATTTTCATTGTTATAGTGTTGTTTTTAGCGATTTACTTTATTTTTATTAATAGGACAGACAACAAGGATTCTAAGGAAAATAGTAATAATTCGACGACTAGCTACGTAAATTATATTGAAAATAAACTAGAGAGCACAATTCTAAGTATAGATGAAGTTAAGAGTGTAAATGTCAATGTTAGCTTAGAAACTGGCTTTGAATATGTTTATGCAACAAAAGATGAGACAAAGACAACATCTTCAGGAACATTATCTTCTAGTGATTTAATCCTTGTTTCAGGCGAACCTGTGCTGCTTAAAGAGATATATCCGAAGATACAGGGTGTAGTAGTTGTTGTAAACGATGTAGGATTAAAAACAAGATTAGAAATTCTACAAGCGATACAAACGGTTCTAGAAATTTCAAATGAGAAAATAACAATAATTTCTTAAAAGGAGAATAAAAATGAAAAAAAGAACAAAAATTATCATTCTTTCAGTTATGGTCTTACTATTGGGAGTAACGGGCTATTTAAATGTTGCACTAAATAAATCTATTGAAAATAATGTTCAGGAAACAACAACCACTACTTCAAATTACTTTACTTCATACAGAACAGATAGAGAGAGTAGCCGAGATAGAATGTTAGCATATTATCAAGCTATTGCTGATTCATCAGCTTCAAGTGAGGAAGAAGTTAATAATGCAAAAGCATCAATATTGGATTTAGCTGCACAAATTCAAAAGGAACTATATGTTGAAGGACTTATAAAAGGTGTTGGATTTGAAGATTGTGTAATGTCTGTAACTCCAACAAATATAAATGTTGTTGTAAAATCAAGTGGATTAAATGAAACGGAAGTGGCTCAAATTGTTACAATTCTTCAAGAACAGTTAAATGCTAGCTTAGAAAATATAAAAATAATGCCTATTGCGTAAAAAAAATATTCTTTTAATTAAAAATGGTTTGCATAATATGAAAACTTATGTTATAATACCATAAAAATAAGGAGTATTTTATGGCTGATAAAGTTCAGAAATATAGCGAACCAGGCAAGATAACTTGTGATAAAGATATTTTGTATTCAATAGTTAATTTAGCTACAAAGGAAATTAAGGGTGTAGCTTGTTTAACTAACTCAAGTTTCCCTTGGTTTAAGAAAATGTTTAAGAGAAATGACTATGAGGGTGTTACGATTAAATTTAATGTAAATGGCTCATTGAGAGTTGATGTTTATATTAAAGCATATATTGGGGAAAGTATTCCTGATTTAGCTTATAGAATACAAGAGAATATTAAGAACAACCTTTCAAGTATGGTGGATATTAAGGCAACAAAGATTAATGTTCATGTAATGGATGTTGTTTGTAAGGTAGAGGACTAATATGAGAAGAGATGCTAGAGAAATGGCCTTCAAGATTATCTTTGAAGGTTTCTTTAATGAAAATCCATATAACGAGAGTTTATTGGCAGAGATGAAGGATAAAGATGTTGAATTCACTAAAGCGATAGTAGAACAATATGAAAAGAATAAAGGAAGCATTGAAGAAAGCGTTAAAAAAACACTTAAAAAATATAAATTAGATAGAGTATATAAAATTGATTTAGCTTTAGTTTATGAAGCTATTACAGAAATAGAGTATATCAAAACTCCCGCTCCAGTTGCAATAAATGAAGTTTTAGAGATTGCAAAAGTATATTCTACAGAAGATAGTCCAAAATTTTTAAATGGAATATTATCAGCATATTTGAAAGGTGATAAGGAAGAATGCTAGAAGCTATTAGCGTAACGAGATATAATAGTTATATAAGAGATATATTCAACGCCGAAGAACTTCTTCATAATATAAAAATTGTGGGGGAAGTCTTTGGTGTTTCTTTTTCACGTCAAGTAGCATACTTCTCACTTAAAGATGAAACATCATCTATTTCTTGTGTA
>CAMEYT010000013.1 GCA_945947685.1 uncultured Bacillota bacterium
TCGCGACGAGGATTATCGTTTGTTAGATAAATCTCATCTGCATAATTCTCGGCAACCTTCCCCATTTTACTCCTCTTCGTAGCATCTCTATTCCCTCCACATCCAAAGAGGACACTTAATCTTCCTTTACACATCTCTTTTGCCGTTTGCAAAACTTTTTCCAATCCATCTGGTGTATGTGCATAATCAATTACTATGTTAATTCCATCATATCTAATCACATTAAATCTTCCTATCTCTGGCTCTGAGTGGCGTAGTGCGCAGGTTATATCAGCCAAATCCATTCCACATAAATTACATAATCCTATTGCACAAAGGGTATTTTCAACATTATATCGTCCAACAAGATTCGTTTGAATGACACTAATCTCATCTAAACAGTTGCAAATAAACTTAGTCCCATTAAAACATCCCTCAATATCTATTCCAAAAATATCGCTTGGGTTATCTAATCCATAAGTTATCAGAGGGATATTGACTTTATCAACCAGCTTTCTTGCTCTGTCATCATCCACGCAAATTAATCCTTGTTTAATATACTTTTTATCAAACATTGATAACTTTGCTTTCACATAATTATCCATATTCTTAAAAAAGTCTAAATGATCCTGAGTTATATTTGTCAAAGCGAAAATATCAAATTTTATCCCCGACATTTTTTTTAATTCTATAGCGTGAGCAGAAACCTCCATAACAACATATTTAATTCCACATTTATACATTTGATAAAAGAGTTTATGAAGAATATGCGGATCAGGAGTCGTAAAACCTGTTGTTATTTCATTCTTATCATAGCGGCATCCCATTGTCCCAATCATTCCAACCTTTTCTCCGTGCCAAGAAAGGATATCATAGACTAGTTTTACAACTGAACTCTTCCCATTTGTGCCTGTAACCCCTATAATTTTCATATTATCGCAGGAACTTGAATACAACCTCTTTGATGCAAGTGCATAAATTTCCCTAATATTTTTGCAAGAAAAAACCCTGTCTGAATCACACTTATTTTTATTCCCCTTTCGTATGATAAATTCCGCCCCTTTTGAAAAGATAGTGCCTATATTCTTATCTCCCTTAAGGTCGAAAAATAAATCGCCTTTTTTTATATTTGCAATTTCAATAGAAATTCCATAAATATCCACATTTTGTGCTTCATTAAAAATTAGTTCAGAAATAAGATTTTTAATTTGCATACTACCTCCTACAACGACGATTGTATATCATTTGATTAGTATTTGTGACACGCCTTCATTTATTAGACATAATTCTCTTTTATTTCTTCATTTTTGCACTATTTACACACTTTTCAAAAACTTTTAAAACATTGCTAGAAAACGAATATTTTATTTCTTCTTTTTTCTTTTCCCTATTAATACTCTCTTTTATAACTAAATCTAAAACTTCGCTATAGTTGTCAGGATAAAGTGCACTCGCCAAAGAACCAGTAATGTTATTTATTTCATTGACATAAATAATCCCATCTCTATAAAGATAATCCACTCTTACAATCCCAAAACATTGACATATCTTATATACCTCTTTTGTCATTTGTTTAACTTTATCAATAATCTCCTTACACACCTCTATCTGAAACGCCGGTGTCCCCGTTATGTATTTGTCTTCAAAGGAAAAAATTTCCCCTTTATTAACCTCAACAACATTAGAAGGATAACATTCCCCTTCATAAACAAAACAAGCGCAATTAAATTCCCTTGCACCACTCAAGAATCTCTCAACTAATATTTTCTTATCAAAATTTAATCCTATTTCCACTTTTTCAACAAATTCGGAAGCATTTTTTGCAACAGATATTCCTACGCTACTTCCTAAATTTGCCGGCTTAACAATTACTGGATATCCCAAACTCTCAACACATTCATAAATTTCATCCCTATTATTTAAAAACTCTTCTTCATCAAAATATACATATTCCACCGTTTCAATTCCATTCTTCTCTAGTAGAATTTTTGTAGTAATTTTATCCATAGATAGAGCACTGGAAAGCACACCCGAACAAGAATATGGAATATCTGCTAATTCTAATACTCCCGAAATTGTTCCATCCTCTCCATTTAGTCCATGTGAACATACAAAACACATTTTCACTTTAACTCTTTTCTTCCCGAGAAGAATACACTTATTATTAAAATCAATTAAAACTTGCTTTTTTTGTTTTACTTTTTTATCAAAATCCGCATATATGCTGAGATTTTGCAAATTTTTTCCAGTCCACCAATTTCCTTCCCCGTCAATATATATAGGGACACACTCATATTCCTTCGATAATTTTTTTATTGTCTGTAACGCTGTTATAATTGAAATATCATGTTCTACACTCTTCCCGCCATAAATCACACCGACTTTTTCCATAAACACTCCTTTTATTTGTAGTTGTCTGGAAGATCATTTTGAAATAGAATGACACTTCCTGGGCAATTAATCTTTTTTATAATCTCTATCTCTTCTTCTCGGGTATTCGCATAGAATATTTTATCTTGAGGAAATCCTGTCTCTTTTAATCCTGCAAGAATCGCATTTTTATTTGTTTCGTTCATAATAACAACCATATTAGCAGATTTAGAAATTTCTTTCCCTAAAATATAATTCTTTTCATACTGTATACTTCCCATTTCCACAAGCCCGCTAGTTATAACAATTTTTCTACCTGAAAAACGGCTCAAAACATTGAGAGACTCTTTCACCCCTTCCTCATTTGCGTTATATGAATCATCAATTATCATAAAACTTTTCATATCAATCAACTCCAAACGATTTTTAACTGGCTCAAGAGTCTTTATTCTATCAACTATATCTTCAAAACTCACTCCCAAATATCTTGCAACACTTGCAGCAATAACAATATTTTTACAATTAAATTTTCCAAGTAGTTTTGTTTGGACCTGCTCAGTTTTATCATTTATTCTCATAGTGAAAGTCATCCCTCTTTGAGAATATCTAACATCCGAATAAAAAGACATTCCTTTCTCATTACAAGTCAGAGCCTTATTCTTCGAACATTTTTTATACAACTCAAAAGAGTTCTCATTTTCTCCGTCAAAGAAGATTTTTCCTTGGCCCTGCATATATTTAACCAATTCATTTTTTGTCCTAATTATATTTGTTAAACTTCCAAAACTTTCTAAATGCTGCTCACCTATGGATGTCATAACACCAATATCTGGATCGATTAATTCCATTAATTCCTTAATGTCTCCCTCATTTCTTGCACCCATTTCAAAAATAGCAATCTGAGCTTCATCTAATCCACAAGAAACAGTTTTACAGACACCCATTGGGGTATTATAATTTTTAGGAGACGCAATAACTTTAAATTTCTTCCCGAGAAGATGTGTCAAAATATTTTTCACTGTTGTCTTCCCATAGCTGCCAGTAATTGCAATTTTTATCCCCTTAAAATCGTGTAGTTTCTTTTTTGTGCGAGCTATGTAGAACTTTTTAATAAACACTTCAATTGGATAAATGAAAATATGCGCAAGTATAAAAACAATAGGAGATAAAATCCCAAAGAGCAAAAGATAAAATAATATCATCCAAACGCTATGTTCGAAAATGAAGACTATATGAGAGATAGTGAATAGTAAAAACGCAAATATGCCTATAAATCTAATCATCCGTTTAGTAAATATCAATCTATTTTTCCCTTTGAAGGAATATTTATAGAACAAAAAATTTTGTGCAAACTCAGTAATAATATATCCCTCAAGTTGATATTGTTTGAAATATGGATAATACAAAATTAAAATAATAATTGCAAAAATTAATGCATATAAAACACTCATTATTCCTCCAATAAATATTCCTTAATCATTTTTCCGACTTGGAACTTACTCTCAATAAAGCAAAAATGTCCAGCGTTCTTTATAATTTCTAGCCGTGAATTTTTGATTAATTTATTCAATCTTTTCGCCATATAAACTGGTGTTTCACAATCCATCTCGCCATATATTATAAGAGTTTGACATTCTATCTGCTTTGCATATTCTTCTAAATAAGTTGACACAACAGATTTAAAAACTTCTCTCATCTCGGGTGATAATGCAAGATAATCATTTGATCCATATTTACTGACATCATATCCCATATGCCTCTTGAATTTATATGTTTGTATTTTTATAAATTTCTTTAAACTCCATCTTGATTTCATCCCAGCTGCATTCAAAAGGACAATTTTATTCACTCTATCCCGTTTTAAAGCCGATAAAATTATAGCCACTCTTCCTCCAAAAGAATGACCTATTAGATTACATTTATCTATTTTTAAATAATCGATAAGAGAAATCAACATATTCACATATGTAAACATATTCCACTTTGAAATATCTCCACTTTCTCCAAAAGGAGGGAAATCAATGAGTAAATAGTCTTTTATATTCTGTGTTTCAATCAATTCATTAAAATCTTTCCCCTCTCTCTGCCACCCATGAAGAAAAATATTTATCTCTCTTTTCCCCTCTCTTTTAATTTCATAATGAACTCTAACGCCGTTATAATTATAGAACATACCTTTATTTATGTCGAAGAAAAAAAATATGTTCTTTTTTAATTTTCTATATCATTTTATTTGGAAATTTAAATAAAAAAGGATAAAATATTAATAGTTGTTTAAGACAACAAAACAAATAAAAAGGAAGGTATACACATTTGAAAATCGCAGACATTAGAATTAGACTTGTAAATAAGGATGACTCAAAGCTAAAAGCAGTTGCTTCATTAACTATTGAAGATAGCATCGTTATCCATGATATCAAAATCATAGACGGGAAAGAGGGATTGTTCATCTCAATGCCTAACAGAAAAACTCCAAGTGGAAAATATGAAGATGTAGTTCATCCTATTAAAAACGAAATTAGAGAAGAACTTAAAGAAGCTGTTCTCTCTGCATATGCAGATGCTCTAAAAGCTGAATAATTCAAAGAAAAAACATTAAAGTTATTTGATTTTAATATTAGCAAATAAGGCGAATTTTTGTTACAACAGAAATAAGTTTTATTGTTGACACAAAAAAGACATTATCTCATTTGATAATGTCTTTTTATTTTAACTATTATATTTTTTTGGGATTAAAATAAACCCTCTCATCTGAGCGAAATTTGGAAGTCTAGTGAAGATTTGGAGCAAAACTTCTAATCTAATTCTTTAATTTTTTTAAATTAATTTTTTCTTCCTACTTCCTTATTAAATTAATAATCCTAAATTAATAATACTTATTAATCCCCTTCTTTATCCATCTTTTTAAGATTAATCGCTTGTTTAGTATAATCCTTTTAAAGTAACTAGGCTGCTTCTCCTGTCGATACTGTCTCTTCGTTTGTAGTATTTTCTTCTCCTACACCTTCTTGAATAGTATCTTCATTTGTAGTATTTTCTTCTTCACCAACATCAGAAATTACATTTGCAGCACTTTCTCCTAAATCATAGACATCTCTTAAGATTGGAGAATTTCCCAATGTTTCGCCTTCATCGAATCTCCAAATTGATGTGTCAAACCCTAAATCTTTGAATGTCTTATAAAAATCTGCCCTACCTATCAAAGCATTTTCAGAAATATAATTAAAAGTCCCTTTGATAATGAAAAATTCCACTTGGATCCTAACCTTTTTTTGTCCATCTTTACTAATCATATATGACATATACCAATCAGTAAGACTTGGCTTAGCAAATTTCTGATCTTCGCAACCAACTATTATACTATCCTTGATTTCACCAAAAGCATTTTTATTCCCTTTATAATTAGAATAAGTGTCAGCATATGCTTCTCCTGCTTCACCATAAGAGCAATATGTATAACAATTTCTAATTTCAGCATTCTTCCAAAGATATGTTGTAAATCCAGCACTCACATTATTACCTTCCAAAGAGCAAATTGCGTAAGAATTTTTAACTTAGGAATATAAATTGCAAGTTAATCCACCAACGATATTGCCTTCAAGAAATACATTATATCCTACATAGCATTCACTTACTTCGCCCATACAGAAACTAACTAATCCCGCACTTGCATATGACTTTAATGTAATTCCTCCTACAGCTGATTGAGATAACGATCCCTCAGACATAAACCCTATCAATCCACCAGCAATAGATGAAACATTTTCAGTGTTCAATATAACTTGTTGTGATTCAGAAACACCACATTTTTCGATTTTACTTTTTACAGAGTATCCGGCAATTCCCCCAGTATACATTCTTCCTAAATATCTATTGCCTGTTGCAGATAAGGCTAACACTTTAGATGAATTAATACTTGCGTTTGAAATATGTCCTACGATTCCTCCGAAACATACTGTGTTATTCTTACCTTCAAGAGAAATAATAGTCTCTAAAGTATCAACTTCTCCATTTATAATATTTCCTGATGTCTTCCCAACAATTCCGCCAAGATAAATGTTTCTCTCTTCATCGTTTGTTACATAAATTTTATTCATTTCCGTTGAGCAATCTTCAATTATTCCAAACCCATAACCAGCAATTCCCCCAGCATACTTTGTAGTAGTCAATGTTGAATTTTTTACAGTGCAGTTTACAATCTTTGCTCCGTTTGCATAACCAGCAATTCCTCCCACCATTGAGCCTGTATATGTGCATCCTTGTGCAATAACATTACTTATATATGCATCGTTACTCAAATATCCAAAGAGCCCAGAAATTGTTCCACCATATTCTCCCGCTGAGATAAATTTAACATCTGCTTTATTAATTGTTATCGTTGCATCCTTATCAGCAATAATACGTCCAGCAAAAGGGTTATCCTTTGTTCCAATTGGAGTCCATTCTCCATTTACTGTATAAGTATAAGTCTTTTCAATAACCTTTTCACTTATAACTTCATTATTCTCATCTTTCTCTTCTTCGATTGTCGACTCGCCCATAATCTTGTATGTGATTTTTGCAGATGGATTAGCCCTCATATTATTAATAGCAGCAATTAATGTGCTTTTATCTAAAATTTCAATTGTATCTCCTGCTACAGGAAGTTCTGTATAATCAAACTTTTCATTTTCATAGTCCAATGCAATATTTTCGTCACTCTTAAGCTTCCAAATATTTTTAAAATCCCAAGTTGAGCCGCCTTTTGAATATGTAGATTTTGTAACAATCTCAGTTTTAGTTGTGTTTACAGCATAATTAATGGCTGAATCGCTATCTGAAGATAGAACTACATCTCCATTATTCTTCCCTACAGGAGTTAAGAGCATTGTGCTATTATATACTAACATTGAATAAATTCCTCGTGTCTCCTTTGTTGCTGCTGTTGAGCCAAATATGCCACCTACTGTAGATTGTTTTTGAATTAAATTTTCAATGCTTACAAGATTGTTCTCAACTATAGAATATTTAACATCACTAGATCCATCCCTTGTATAACCAGCTACGCCTCCGAAAAGAGCTTCACTATCAATGCCAATACTCTCAACTTGTGTAAGAGTAATCATATTATTATCAATCACACCGGCTTTATTATAACCTACAACTCCACCAGCTGTATATGATGAGTAAATTTCTCCATTAATTGTGCAGAGACTAACTCTCGCTTCTGAGTTCTTTGATTCGTTTAAACCACAGACAAGACCTGAATAAACTTTTCCTGTTCCATTAGTATTAATCGAAGAATTTTCAATTATACACTTTCCAATAAGTCCATAATTTCTGCCAGCGATTATACCTGTAAACTTACTTCTTGAAATAACAGTTGCATTTGATATTTTTAAGTTCTCAACTTTTCCTTTCTCGCCAATAGTTCCAAATAATCCAACTTCTCTAGTTGAATCTTGAGACTTATCAATAGCTAGATTCGTAATTGC
>CAMEYT010000014.1 GCA_945947685.1 uncultured Bacillota bacterium
AACGAGTCTAGTTCCACGTTCTTCGATTGATAAGATAGCAATTTTCTCCATAAGTCCTCCCTAGTCTAATTTTATAGCTTGCATTGGACAACTTGCTTCACAAGCTCCGCAATGAACACATTTATTTTTGTCAATCTCCGCCTTGCCATCTTTGTCAAATGAAATAGCCCCCATTGGACAAATAGCAACACAAGTTCCACATGAAATACATTTTTTCTTATTAACCATATAATTTCTCCTACGCTTGCATTATAGCATAGAAAAATATTTTTGTAAACTATTTTTTCTTGTTTTTAAATACTTTTATAAATTGAAAAATCCCCAATATACATAGAAATACGCCAAATGAAATTTTTAGAATTTTTCCATCAATATTTGTAGCTATTAAAGAACCTAAAATTGAAAAGAAAACGCCGCCAATTATTATAGAAATTACCCCGTCAAATCTAAGCAAATTATTCTTGTAATGAATAAATAAAGAAAAAAGAGCCATAACCAAAAAAGTCAGCAAATTTATCCCTTGACAGAGACTCTGTTCCATATTTAAAAATATAGATAATAAAGGAATAAGAAGAGTTCCTCCGCCCATTCCCATTCCACCAAAAATGCCTCCGATTAATCCAAATAAAATATATAAAAAATATGTCATATTATCATCCTAACTCCCGCAAAAATCATTAAAATTGAGAAGATAATACCAACCAACTTTGCGGGTAAAATTTTTAATAAAAATGAACCTAAAACACCTCCAATCAGAACACCCACACCTATCAAACATAGCGGTAAAGATTGAACCTTGCCGTTAAAAACATAAATTGTAGCAGACAGTAAACTTAACGGGAAAATTATACTTATTGCAGTGGCGTGTGCCTCCTTTTCTGGATACTTGAGAAAATTTTCTAAGACAGGTACACAGACCATCCCTCCTCCACCACCAAAAAATCCATTTATTACACCAATTATTCCTCCAAGAAAAAACAAAAAGGCGACCTTCCCACCTCTTTTAGGCTCTCTTTTCTTATTTTTAACATTCTTTTTTTTACTTTTGATAATAATCGACTCAGGCGCTTCTTGAGATTTACTATCCTCTTTTTTTACTTTTTCTCTATTTTTTTTGTCATAATTCACTATTTTGTTACTTTTCATATAAATATTATCTATAAAATTGAAAAAAATATTTGATTATTCAATTCAAATGTTGTATAATATTCAAGTATAACTTTACTTGATACTTAAAAGGTGAACTATGAAAAAACAAAAACTATTAAACAAAATATTTTTAGCATCTATGTTATTAGCTATTCCTGCATGTGCAGGGTTTGGTTTAGCATCTGGAACTACTAAAGCAGAGACAGCTATAACTGGCTCATATTCTGAAATCATTGAAGTTTCTAATAGCTCATTCAATAGTTCTAGCTCAACTTACTCAAAGAACGACGTAACCGGTTGGACAAGAATTAAGGGCGACGGAAGAGCTACAACAATGATTATTGATACAAAGGGAGAGAACTTTTCTAAATATAGAAGTTCCGAATACCTTCTCTCTTGCGATAGTCCTAATGCCGCAGGAACAAAGGACTCAAAAGTATTGATGATTAATTCTGCAATTCAGAGTGGGCAGACTGATAGACAAACTCACGAAGGATATAAGTCAAGCATCATCACCCTTAGCGAAAACTCTTTCTACTCTTTCAAAATTGCAATGAAAACAAAATCATTCAATGAAGCAAAAGAATTTGGCTCTATTTACCTATCAGGGCTTAAAGACAAAGACGGAAAAGATGTGAAGCTTGCTTTCGAACAAAAATCAGCTGGCGAATGGACAAACTTTTACTTCTTTGTTGCAACTGGTGATTCACAACAAAGCGTTACCCTCAACCTTTGGCTTGGAACTGAAAATATTAACTCAAATGGCGTAGTTTTCTTCGATGAAGTTTCATTAAATAGATATTCAGAAAATCGATTCTATGAAATTTTAACAAAAAATCATGTAGGATATAATACTGATACTAGCACAACAAAATTTGTAAAAGTTGATTCCTCAAGAAAATTTATCGACACTACAGGATATAACTTTGATTTTGAAGAAGATAAATTAACAGATTTATACAATCTTCCAAAATGGAAAATCGTTGATGATGTTACAACTTCTACGAAAGCATTTGCTGAACCAATAAATATGCAATCAAAGGAATCTTTTGAGAGCAAAGTCGGAAAACCCTACCCTGGGACTAACTATAAAAACAATAACACTCAATCTTTAGTTCTCTGGACTGAAGAAGCAACTACCATAGCAGTTGAATCAAAACCACTTGAAATCAAAGCTCACGGCGTTTATAAGATTTCAATGCTAGTTAAAACAAATCTTGAACAAGGTGGATTTAAAATTAAAGCAGTTGAAACAGATGCAATTTATACAGCTTTCCCTGATATTAAGGACACATACAAATTACACACAGCTGAAGGAACAGAAATTACATCAACTTCAAGCAACAGCTTCGCAAACAACTACCAAGAGGTTACATTCTATATTCAAGGACATAATCTATATAATTCAGAAGTAAAACTTCAACTTTGCTTGGGCTCAAGCGAAACAGGAGCTTTAGGTTATGCAATTATTGACGACATAACTATTGAGACAGTTCCATCTGAAGAAATTCCAACAGCAAACAATATGTCTCTCCTCCCAACTAGTTCAAGTGATACAATAGCAAACGGGATGTTCAATTTCACTTCTATAAAAGAAGACGAATTATCATATCCACTTTTGCCTTCAAGCTGGACGGTGTCTCAAGATGAAAACGAATACACAACAGCAGGAATTATTAACACATATTCAGCTTATTACGCAGAATACTCATCCGAGCTTTGGGGATCACTACCTAACCCAGCTAGTATATCAGGGGCTCCATTGGATGAAACAACACCTAACAATGTATTTATGTTTTGGAATGGCCTTGATAGTTATCAATCTATAACAAATTCATCGACTTTCTCAGTATCAGCTGGAACATATTATGACCTTTCATTCCAATATAAAACATACGGAAGTGGAAGTATGACGGTTGAACTAATCAATGACGACGGCGTAGTTCTATTCAGCGAAGAAAATGTTTCTGCTAATGCTTCTTGGCAAACATATCATTCATATATCTACACTGGCGAAGCTACGCAAGATGTTAAGGTGTTAATTCACTTTGGAACAGAACAGAAGAAGGTTTCAGGTTATGCATTCTTAGATAACATAAAAATTACAACATCAACTGAAGCTATATATAACGACGCAGTTAGACACGTTGATTTATCAAACTTATTACTTAATCTTGATGCATACGATAAAATAAACTCAAATATCTCAGCGCACGCAGCTTATTCTGGCTCACTCACAACGGGCTCTGACGGCGAAGGCGGAGTTATTATTGGAAATGGAAATACTTCTTATTCTGACCAATATGGCAACCCTATCGACAAGAATCAAAATCTTCCAAATAATGTATTAGTTATTCGAGTTGGAGAGAGCTCAGCATATAAACTAACTTCAAAATTTAAACTGAACTTAGAAGGTTCAGATAGCGAAAGTAAATACTATCAATTAAAATTCAAAGCCTTAACTAACTATTTACCTGCAATGGCAGATATGCCAGAAAAAGACGATGACGGAAATGAAATTGAATATACTTATGGGCTTGCGATTGGAGTTAGTGGATATGATAAAGTTTCTCAATTAATCACAAATGAAGGATGGACAGAATATACTGTTATCTTCAAAGCTACAAGTTCTGATTCAGTTAATTTGGAACTTGAATTAATCTCGAACAATGCTAGTGTTTATGGAACAGCATTTATTACGGATATTGCTTGGACAGAGAGCGACGAAGCTGCTTATACAGCCGCTGAAACTAAATCTGAATATAAAAAGACTCTATTCACTACTACAAAAAGTGCAGAAACAGAAGGTGAAAATGAAGATAATGAAGAAAATAATGATGAAGAGAATTCAACTGATTCATCAACAAGTGATAACTATGTTTGGATTTTAATCCCTTCAATCATCACTGCAGTTGCGGTTATTATTGCCGTAGTTGGAGCATTTGTAAGAAAGCTTAAACCTGGAAAGAAAGCTAAAGAAGCTAAGGAGACTAAGAAACTTGCTCAACAAGACTACGATAGAAAGAACAAACTTGATGAAGCATACATCAAGAATCAAGCAAAGAAGATGAGAGAAGAAGAGATTAGCAAAGTCGAAAAGAATATAGAAAATCTCACAAATGAGCTTGCAGAACTTGAAAATGCACATAAGAAATATATTGAAGATGCAAGAAAGGAAAATAGAGGAAAGATTACAAAAGAAATTGAAAAACAATTTAAACTTTACTCATCAAAGAGAGCTAAAATAAGTGATAAACTCGAAAGAGCAAACGAGACACTTACAACAATCAAAAATCCTGAATATATTTTAGTTCTTGAGAAAAAAATTGCAAATATTTCTAAGAAAATAAAATAAAATCATAAAAAGTTAGGAAAAAATCCTAACTTTTTTGTTTTCATTATTTATACTCATATAAAAATTTTCACTCGTCTCTTTTAATATAAGTTGATACATTTCACAGATATATTAAAACTCTCTCTAAAATTAAAAGAAATGGGACTCCCCATTTCTTTTTAGTAATCGTCATCCTCATCATCCTCATCATCTTCATCATCTTCGTCATCTTCATCAGAATCATCGTCAATGTAATCGTCTTCATCATCCTCATCGTCTTCATCAGAAAAGTCATCATCAGAATCTAAATCATCCTCATCAATTTCATCAGACATTGAACCTAGATCCTCATCGTCAAAGTCATCCAACCCACTATCATCATATCCGCCTGAGATGATTTCATCTGGGTCATCAGTGATTGAAGCCATACCCCCTGTTTCTTCATCTGGATCAACATAATCGTCGTCTTCCTCACGATTAGCATACAATTCCCAATCTTCTGATAATTCGCCATCCTCGTTTTGATGTTCCTTTAAACACATTGGACACATAATTTCACCCGGTTGAATATAGTTTGTTTTGCAAACTGGGCAAAGTTCTAAATCCAAGTCGCTTACATAACTTCCCTTTGAATTTAATTCAGCTTGGCAAACGCTACAAAGTTTTTCGCTCTTTTTAATAAAATTAAGTTCACATCTTGGACATCTTTTATATTCTGGCTTTCTCATATAATCTCCTTATTTAATTTCTGCTAGTAGTATACTGATATGAAATGTAAAAGTCTAGTAATTTTCAAAGATTTTAAAAAATTTTTATTGAATATTTTCCTCAGCCTGTGATTTTCTTATATAAACAGGTTTCAATTCTTTAGCATTAATACCTTTTTGAGTCCTTTCAAGTTCCAAAGCATAGTCTAAAAGTGTCTCTGCATCAAGATTAACACCTCCATCAAGATTTTTAAATTCTTCGCAAAGAAACACCATTTTGTGAATGTCAATATTTGCTTCATCAAGCCCTATCATCTCTTCTTCACTGATTTTTTTCCCGTTCTTATCATACTTTGCATAGAAAATTCTATTACTCAACGCATTCATAACACAGTAATATTCTGATTTTTTCTTTGTTTTTTGATAAACTCTAGACATTAAATCGAGCGTTGATATTGGATAAACACTATGATTTGAATCTCCTGCGCATAGGCCTTTTACGAGAGCTACACCAATTCTAATGCCAGTAAATGAACCTGGGCCAACTACGACCGCTATATTCCCTATATCTTTAAAATTGAGATTGTTCTTTTCAAGCAAATTATCTATCTCTTTTAAGATATTTTCGGACTGCTTGCAGTCTGCATTAATCTCTGAATAAAACTTTTTACCCTTATAGTCTATCCCTATATATGCTTTTTTAGTCGCTGTTGATATTGCTAACATTCTTTTTCTCCTATTGTAATAATTCTGTTGCTATCTTCATCTGTTTTTTCGATTGTAACATCAATCACCCTACCTGCAATTAGTCCTGGGACATTTTCTGACCATTCAACAACTGAAACTCCATTTAAGCTGTTAATATCAAAATATTCTTCTAATCCGGCTTCTCTAGCTTCATCGGCAGAGTTAAGTCTATACATATCAAAATGATAAATTGGCATTTTCCCTTGTTCATATGCATTCATAATTGTAAAAGTAGGGCTTGTAACCTGAGATTTATCCTTCAACCCTTTTGCTAATCCCTTCACAAAATGAGTTTTTCCAGCTCCCAAATCACCATGCAAGAGTATAATTGCGGGATTTTTTAGCGTTTTAGCTAAGTTCTCAGCTATTTTTATGGTTTCTCTAACATTTTTAGAAATATATTTCTCCATCTTACTCCTTTAAATTCTGCGATAATTTAAGCAGTTTTTTATAAATAATTAAATATATACAACAAATCAAAACACCTACACATACACCTGCTAATACATCTGTTAAATAATGAACTCCTAGATACATTCTTGCAACACATATAAAACCAACATATATTAGCATTGATAATATTGTTCCATATCGATAAAATTTATTCTTACTTTTCATAAAAATAAATGCAATAACAAACAGAGCAATTATAGTAGAAGAAACAGCGTGTCCACTCGGAAAACTATTTCCTATTGCATCTGTGAGCATTTCTATTCCTTCATAGGCTGCATAAGGTCGTGGTCGAGATATAACCAATTTGAATAAATAGTTTATTCCTACTCCTAATCCATATGTAATTAGGAATGTATAAGAATATCGTCTATTATAAAAGAAAAATACTAAAAAAACTATAAGAAGTCCAGTCCAGCTTCCCAGCAAAGATACAATTCTAAAAAATACTGTCCATTCTTGAGATGCTCCCGCTTGGAGAAACTCAATTATCTTCGCTTCAAATTCCATATACATATTTTATCACAATTTATCAAATTAAGTCAAGAATATATAGTCTGTGATGATAAAATTTGAACAGGTCAAAACTTAGATTGCTAAACGCAACCTTCACGATAAATCGTATCAACACTGTATGTATACCTATTACTTTCTGAACAATATCCCTCGGGCTACTTGCCGACAACTCCGATTAAATACAATTATTTAAGGCAAGAAATACTAATTCCATCCTCTAAGTCCAATAAAACTGTGTCAAAATCCTCATCGGTTGTAATTTTTTCAATAAATTCTCGTAACCTAAGAATTATCGTTCTATGCTTATGCTTTGGATAATCATTACCCTTAACCCAACCATGATAATAGATATCATCAGCCATTAAAATCCCTTTTTTATTCAAAAGTTTTTTAAGAATTGGGAGATAAAAAAGATATTGTCCTTTAGGTCCATCTAAGAAGATAAAATCATATTTCTCGCCTTTATTCAGCAATTCTTGAATAACCTCTCCCGCATCGCCGTTGATAACTTCTACACGGCTGCTTAGGCCCGCCTGCTCAAAATTTTCTCTCGCTCTTTCGCTTTTATCTTTATCCTTTTCTATCGTGATTAAATTAGCATTAGAATTTTCCAGCATAAGGGTTCCTGAATAACCTAAACAAGTTCCAATCTCAAGTATTTTCTTAGGTTGTTCATCTTTAATAATTTTGCATAAAAAATCGGCGCTCTTATCCCTTAAGATAGGCACCCAATTTTTTCTTGCAAAATCATGCAATTCCTGCTTGTTCATATTAATCCAACAAAACGATTGTGAGAATCATAGGTCTTCTCTTCGTTCTTCTAAATATGAAATTTGAAACGTTCCTTCTGATT